>JBMCDV010000126.1:0-5178 GCA_048618255.1 Natronomonas sp.
GAGAGGCGGGGATCGAGACGTTGTTCTTCTCGAACAACCCGACGAAATCGCGGGCGGCCTACGCCGACCGTCTGCGCGATTTCGGCATCGATGTCGACTCCGAGTGGATACTGTCGGCCGGCACGGTCACGACGCGGTTTCTCGCCACCGAACACGACGACGATTCGGTGTTCCTCGTCGGCTCGGAGGGGCTCCGCGAGCAGTTCGAAGCCGCCGGTATCGACCTCGTCGCCGACGCCACTCGAGCCGACGTGCTCGTCGCCTCCTACGACCGCGAGTTCGACTACGGTGACATGCTCGCGGGCTACCGCGCACTCGACGCCGGCGCGACGTTCTACGGGACGGACCCCGACTTGCTCGTCCCACACCACGACGGGATGATTCCGGGGTCGGGCGCGGTCATCAACGCCGTCGGCGGTGTCATCGAGCACGACCCCGAGCGAATCCTCGGCAAACCCTCGGCGGAGGCTCAACGCGCCGCGCTCGATGTCCTCGACGCCGCGCCGGAGCGGTGTCTCGTCGTCGGCGACCGACTGAACACCGACATCGCCCTGGGGGAACGAGCGGGAATGACGACGGTACTGGTCCGGTCCGGCGTCTCGACGGACGGCGACATCGAGGAAAGCGACGTTCGGCCGGATTACGTCATCGATTCGTTGGCCGACTTGGAGACCGTACTCGACGGCTGAGACTCACTCCGGAAGGTCGCCGAGTCCGCTCGCCCGGTCGCCGGTTGGCGACTCGGACGTCTCGGGCACCTCGGCGTCGCCCGCTGAAGCTTCAGCGGTCGCCTCGGTCGCGCCGTCGAGGATGCCGTTGATGCTCCGTTGTAATTGCACGGGAACGTTCCGGACGGCGCGGATGCCACCGCCGGGAACGGACAGCAGATGGACTGCAAGGTCCGTCGCGGGGCGGCCCACATCGACGGTGTCGTAACTCCCCGTCCGAACCGTCTTCTGTTCGACCACTCGGGATTCGACCTGCTCGCGGGTGATGGGGTGAGGCTTGTAGTCGAAGTTCACGTAGAGGTCGAGTTGGTTGGTCAGTCGGTCGGGTTCGTCGCCGGCCAGCGTCAGCGGCAGTTCGTCGATGCTCTGATGGCCGGAGTTACTCGGCGGCAGCACCGACCGCGAGTCGTCGAGTCCCTCGCCGATGACGATGGATTGCTGGAAACTCGAGCGGTTCGACATTGGGATGCGGTCGGGGTTGGCGGCGCCGAGCGGCGAGAACTCGCTTTCGCGGTTCTCCAAGAGCCAGTCGGCGGGGTCGTCGCTACCGTAGCGGTCCGACAGCGTGTCGGCGGCCCGCTGCATCGCCTCCCGGATGACGGCATCGCGCTGCTGTGTCCGTGAGACCCTGTTTTCGCCATCGATGTCGTCGAACCACCGGTGGTCGGTGTCGCCGTCGATGGCGTCGACGAGGGTCACGTCCTCGTTGACCGTCGCACCGTGGTCGGCGGCGTGGGGGTCGCCGCCGCCCTGTCCGTCGACAGCGGTCGGGTCGTAGTTCAGCGTCGGCGTCTGCTCGCCCAACTCGTCTTCGAAGACCAGTGCTTGGAGTTCTTTCCGGACCGCTTCCCAGATGGCCATGCCGCCGTTGTCGTAGGTGCCGTTCGAGCCCGGACGGAAGGAGTAATCTTCCGCCTGCCACGTCTCCAGTTCCTCGGCCATCGCCTTCAGTTGGGAGTCGACGAAGCCCGGTCGGGTCGCTTCTATCATCGCGGGCACCGACCGCGGTGCGAAGGGGTGTTCGACCCCACAATCCTCGACGATGTCCGCCACGTCCTGTCTGGTGAGATTGCCGTCGGTGCGTTCGATGGCTTCGCCGATGAGTCGCTCCATCACGTCGACGCGGTGAACGGTGCCCCACTGCTGTTCGCTGTCACCTTCGCGCCACCCCGGCGCCGGGGCGTTGTTCCAGTTGACGACGTAGCCGCGGTCGGGGTTGCGGACGCTGGCGCCGATGTTCGTGCCCACGTCGAAGCCGCCCCAGTCGTGTTCGGAGACGGGCTTGGGCATCCGGGGGTCGCCGTCGCCGCGGCGGTCGGGAAGCTTGCCGGTGCGGAAGAAGGCGATTTCATCGTCGGAGACGACGTGGAAGTTGAAGCCGAAGGGAAACTCCGAGAGGTACGACTCGAACTCGTCGATGCTGTTTGCGCGGCCGACTTCGGCCCACTGGAAGGCGCCGTCGAGTTCGCTCATCCGCGTCGTCACGCGCTGACAGTAGGCGATGTTCTCCTCGGGGTTCCACGCGACGACCGGCATCGAGGTCCCGTCCTGCTCGACGCGTGCGACCTCCTGTTGGACCACGTCGTAACTCCCTGGGTCGGTCTCTCCCTGCGCGGCGCCGCCGACCGGACTGGTGTAGTGGGTCACCTGCTCGGTGGCCATCTCGTGGAACTCGCCGTCCCACTTGTAGCGGTGGCGGTCATCGGGGTCGAGTTCGACGGCGATAGTGTCGACCATGTCGTCGCCGGAGGTGGTGACCGTCCACGCGATTTCGGGCGTCCGGCCGATGACCAGCGCCGGCGCGCCGACGACGCCCATTCCAACTACATCGAAACCGTCGCCGTGGAGGCCGATTTCGTACGGTATCGGCGGCTTGAACAGCCCCATCTGGGGACCGGCCCCGAGAATCGGTTTGTCGACGGCGCTGAGTTCGCTGCCGACGATGATGGCGTTGGAACCGAACTTGAACCCCTCCAACATCCCCCGTGACTGCCGGAGCCCTTCGGTGACGCCGTCGGGAATTTCGAGGGCGCTGCTCACGCCCCACGGTTCGATTCCCTTGGCGGCCCGAATCGCTTCGAGTTGCTCCTCGGAGAGGTCATCGTATGCGAGGGCTTTTTCGTCCGATTTCTCGATTTCGTCCTCGCCGACCGAACCGTAGTGGTCGTCGGGGACGACGACGCGGTTGTAGTCGCCGTAAGCCTCCCACGCCTCGCGTTCGCTGTCGAAGTTCTCGAACATCTCCGCGAGGGTCTTCGCGTTCGACAGTTCGCTGCCGCCGCCGACGCCGAAGAAGCCGATGGCGTAGTTGATGAACGCGATGGAGTCCTCGGGCTTCCACGGTTCGGGGACCCGGCCCAGCGCCGCGAACTCCCCGGGGAGGTTCCCCTTCGCTGCCATCTCGCTGATGCGTCGGTTGACGCCGTCGGCGTACCCGCGGAGGGCCTCCCGGGCCGTTTCGCTGGCTTGCTCCCACTGTTGGTTTATTTCCTCGCGACTGTAGAGGTCGCGGCGAACCTCGATGTCGGAGGGCAACTGGGCGGGACCGAGCCACTCGGCGCTCTCGCCGCGGCCGAGCAGTCGGACGGCATCCATCTGGAACAGGCGGTCTCTAGCTTGTACGTAGCCGTTGCCGAAACTCAGCGAATACACGTCGTCGGCGTAGACGTGGCTGACGCCGTAGGGGTCGGTCAGTATCTCTACGTCCTCGATTGGAGTCTCTACTTGTGCGGTGGCCGTTCCGGTTCCCAGTAGCCCGGCGGCGGTCGCCCCCGTTGCCCCGAGAAACGTGCGTCGATTCATGAATGTACACCGGGTTTTGTGTTTCTAATGTTAGGTTCATCGCCGTCGATAGTGGGTTAGTTATACGGATTCCGCTGGGGCGAGCAGGCTAGCGACGACGACAGCGACGCCGAGTCCGAGTTGAGTGGTAACGTCTGACAAGGATTTATATGCGATGGGTGCTGAACATCTGGTATGGTTGAACACCACACACCATACGAGTACGGCGACGCAGAGACCGAAGCGCTGGGCGAGGACCCGCCGCACGAACGCCAACACGGCGTCGACACGGTCATCGTCGACGGGTCGGTGATGAGCTACAGGAGCTACACCAGCGAAGAGCCGGAGTGACATCTCGGGCCGAGCAACTCGGCCCCCGACCGGTCGCTGCCGACGGCCGGTCCGGTACGGCGAGCACCCTTTTCAGCTGACATCGACGCTCCCGTGAGCGTCCCGCTTTCGTCCGGACTGCGCCGGCCGGCAACCCCTATTAAGTCACCGGACGACGAACATCCCCGCTATGGAGTACGCCGATTTCCTCGACGAGAGCTACGACCCAGACGCCGACGACCTCGTCTGTACGTTCCGGCTCGTGCCGGGAGAAGGACTGTCGGCCGAAGCGGCGGCCGCCCGCGTCGCCTCCGAGAGTTCCAACGGCACGTGGGCCGCCCTCTCGCCGGAATCGGACGTCCGGCAGTACTCGGCTGTGGCCTGTGATATTGGCGCGGAGAGCGAACACGGCACCGAGGTGGCCGTCGCCTACCCCCAGGCGCTGTTCGAGGACGGCAGCATGGCACAGGTGCTGTCCTGTATCGCCGGCAACATCATGGGGATGAAAGCCGTCGACACGATTCGACTGCTCGACTGTGAGTGGCCCGAGGGTCTCGCCGGCTCGTTCCCCGGGCCACAGTACGGCTCGGCGGTCCGAACCGAAATCCTCGACGCCGCGGACCGACCGCCGCTTGCGACCGTCCCCAAGCCAAAGGTCGGCCTCTCGACGAAGGAGCACGTCCAGGTCGGCTACGACGCGTGGGTCGGCGGTGTCGACCTCCTGAAAGACGACGAGAACCTCACCGACCAGGACTTCAACCCCTTCGAGACGCGCGTCGCGGACTCCCTGGAAGCGCGGGACCAAGCCGAGGAAGAGACCGGCGAGCGCAAGGACTACCTCGTCAACATCACCGCCGAAACCGACGAGATGGTTCGCCGCGCCGACTACGTCGCCGACCAGGGCGGGTCGTTCGTGATGGTCGACATCATCACGGCCGGCTGGAGCGGCCTCCAGACCGTCCGCCGCCGGACCGAGGACCTCGATTTGGCGATTCACGCCCACCGCGCGATGCACGCGGCCTTCGACCGCCTGCCCCAACACGGCGTCTCGATGCGCTGTCTCGCACAGTTCGCCCGGCTGGCCGGCGTCGACCACATCCACACGGGGACGGCGGGCCTCGGCAAACTGGAAAACGAGGACACGGCCGGCATCAACGAGTGGCTCCGCTCGGACCTCCACGGTCACAACGACGTGCTGCCGGTCGCAAGCGGTGGCCTCCATCCGGGTATCGTCGACCAACTTCTCGACGCCTTGGGAACGAACGTCATGGTGCAGGCCGGCGGCGGCATCCACGGTCACCCGGACGGCACCGAGGCCGGCGCACGCGCACTCCGGGCG
>JBMCDV010000127.1:0-5167 GCA_048618255.1 Natronomonas sp.
GGCGTCCTCTCCGCACTCGGTCTGCTCGTTTCGGATTTGACCTACGACGACTCGGCGACCCGAATCCGTCCGTGGGCCGACCTCGACGCCGCGACGCTGGAGTCGACGTTCCGCGAGTTCGAATGCGCGGGCGCGGAGCGCGTCCCCGACGGCCTCCCCGTCGAACACGAGCGCTATCTCGACGTGCGCTACGCCGGACAGTCCTTCGACCTCCGGGTTCCAGCCCCCGACGACATCGACGCTGCCGCACTCGATGCGGTCGCAGCGCGGTTCCACGAGCGCCACGAAGCCCGCTACGGGCACGCCGCACGTGACGAACCGCTGGAACTCGTGACCGTCCGCGTTCGAACCCGCGGCGTCGTCGACCCGCCGGACATCGACCCGCCGACCGACGCCGGCACCGCGGACGATGCGATTCGAGAGACTCGGCCGGTGCGCTTCGACGACGACCGGGAGACGCCGGTGTACGACCGAGGGAAACTGCCGACCGAAACCGAACTCGACGGGCCCGCTATCGTTGAGGGCGCCGAGAGTACCGTCGTCGTTCGCCCGGCGGATACCCTGAGGGTCGAGAGAGACGGAACGCTCCGATTGGAGGTGGACCGATGACCGGCGAGGAGACACCGTCGGGGACGGGTGTCGACCCGGTGACGCTGGAAGTCGTCCGTAACGCCTGCGCCGCGGTCTGTGAGGAGATGAACGCCACGCTCGTCCGGACGAGTTACTCCCCCAACATCAAGGAGCGAAAGGACTGCTCGTGTGCGCTGTTCGACGCCGACGGAACCCTCGTCGCCCAGGCCGAGCACATCCCCGTCCACCTCGGAGCGATGCCGTTCTCCGTCGAAGCGGCGTTGGAGGCTTTCCCCCCGAAGACGCTCGAACCGGGCGACGCCGTGCTGTTGAACGACCCCTACGACGGCGGCGCCCACCTGCCCGATTTGACGCTCGTGACGCCGGTGTATCACGACGGCGACCTCGCGGCGTTCACCGCCAACCGCGCCCATCACGCCGACATCGGCGGCGCGACGGCCGGCAGCGTCGGGTCGGAATCGACGGAGATCTACCAGGAAGGGCTTCGGATTCCGCCGGTGAAACTCCGCGTCGGCGGCGAGCGACACGACGCCGTCTACGACCTCATCGAACGGAACGTCCGCACGCCTCAGGAGCGCCGCGGGGACCTCCGGGCGCAGGTCGCAGCCAACGAGACCGGCGCCGACCGGTTTCGGGAACTGCTCGACCGATACGGTCCGGTGACGCTCGACGATGCCCTCGCGGAGATAGCCGACTACTCCGAGCGACGAATGCGCGGCGAACTCGCCGGGATTCCGGACGGGACCTACCGGTTCGAGGACCGACTCGATGACGACGGCCGGGGTAACGAGGACCTCCCGGTCGTCGCGTCGGTGACCGTCGACGGCGATTCGGTGACCGTCGACTTCGCGGGCACGGCCGACCAGACGCCCGGCCCGATAAACGCCGTGTTCGCGGTCACGGCGTCGGCGACGTACTACGCCGTTCGCGCCGTTACCGACCCGGACATCCCACCCAACGAGGGCTGTTACCGCCCCATCGACATCCGGACGCCCGATGGCTCTATCGTCGACCCGAACCCGCCGGCTGCGGTGGTCGGCGGCAACCTCGAAACGTCCCAGCGGGTCACCGATGTCGTATTGGGTGCCTTCGCCGAGGCGGTCCCCGAACGCGCCGCCGCGGCCGGACAGGGGACGATGAACAACGTCACCTTCGGTGGCACTGACCCCGATGGCAGCTCCTTCGCGTTCTACGAAACCCAGGCGGGCGGGTTCGGCGCCCACGCCGGCGGTGACGGGATGGACGCGGTCCACGTCCACATGAGCAACACGCTCAACACGCCCGCGGAGGTGTTGGAGACGGCGTATCCGCTCCGCGTCCGCCGATACGCGCTTCGACCGGACACCGGCGGTGCTGGCGAGTACCGCGGCGGCCTCGGCCTCCGACGGGACATCGAAGTACTGACTGACGCGACCTGTAGCCTGCTGGCCGACCGCCAGCGGCACCAACCCTACGGACTCGCTGGCGGCAACGACGGAGCCTGCGGGGAAACGTACCTGCTGGAGGACGGCGAGCGCCATCGTCTCCCGGGTAAATCGACGCACGACCTCTCTGCCGGCGACATCGTTAGCTTGCGGACACCGGGCGGCGGTGGCTACGGCGACCCGACTGCCCGGCGGCGGTCGGCGCTCGAACGGGACATCGAACTCGGGAAGGTGAGCCTCGATGCCGCCCGCGAGGCCTACGGATACGAACCTTGAGAAACGAGTCTCGCCCGCGACTGCTCACTCCTTGCGCGCGAATCCGTGGGCGCCGTTTCGTCCCTTCGTCGTCGCGTTGACCGCCATGAACTCGGCGTTCTCCTGGGCGGTCGAGAGGTCGTGAGCGCCGCCGTACGAGAACCCCGACCGGATACCGGCGACGAACTCCTCGAGGTGCGGCGCGACCGGGCCGACGTACTCGCTGACGGCCTCGACGCCCTCGTCGGCGTTGACGTCGCCCTCCTTGTCGTCGCGGTCCTCGGCGGCCGCCGCCGTCGACATGCCACGGGAGCGTTTGTACTGCTCGCCGTCGATTTCGACGATTTCGCCCGGTGCTTCCGCACATCCGGCGAAGAACCCACCCATCATCACGGCGTCGGCGCCCGCCAACAGCGCCTTGACGGCATCGCCGGAGGTTCGGATGCCCCCGTCGGCGATAGTCGTGACGCCGGCCTCGTCGGCCGCGGCCGCACACTGCTCGACTGCCGTGAACTGCGGCATTCCGAAGCCAGTCACTTCGCGGGTGGTGCAGTGCGAACCGGGGCCGACACCGACCTTCACGCAGTCGGCGCCCGCCGCCGCGAGGTCGGCGACCGCCTCAGACGTGACGACGTTGCCGGCAGACAGCGGAGTCTCCGGGAACGCTTCTGCGAGGTCGGCCGTCACCTCCAGCGTCCGTTCCATGTGGCCGTGAGCGACGTCGACGACGAGCATCGAGACGCCCGCCTCGACCAGCGCACGCGCCCGTTCGATGTGGGATTCGGCGATGCCGACCGCAGCGGCGACGGGGTAACTGTCCTCGGCCACCGACCGAACCATCGCGGCCTGTTCGTCGATTGGGAGGAACCGGTGGATGACGCCCAACCCACCGCACTCGGCGACGGCGTGAGCCATCTCCGACTCGGTGACGGTGTCCATCGCCGCCGTCGTTATCGGCACCTGCAGTTCGAGGCCATCAGCCAACTCCGTCGAGAGGTCGACCTCCGAGCGGCTGTCGACCGGCGACCGCTGTGGCACGAGCAACACGTCGTCGTACGAGAGTCCCGTTTCGTAGGGCATACGCAAACCTTCCAAGCGTATCCGATACGGCCGTATAAGCCCAGCGATTCGGAGTCGGTGGGGTCTGCGCCCGCACCACCGCCGAACGGTTTTGTTCCGTCGGGTTGTCACCTCCGGCGATGGAAGACTCCGAGAGCGTGTCGACGATGCGGCTGTACGGTGCGACGATTGCCCTCGTCTCGGGGCTGTACTCCGGCTCCCTCTCGGTCGCGGGGATGGAGATGACCTTCGGGGCGAGGTTCATGCTCGGATTGGGGGCCGTCGTCTTCGTCCACGGCGTCGTCTTGCTCACGCCCGCAGCCGACAGCCCCGGAGACGCAAGTGGGCCGCTCATGCTCGTCTACGCCGCGCTGATGCTTTTGAATCAGCTCAGACTGCAGTTCAGTAGCGGCACGGGGATAATGAACGACGGGATGGGCGGCGGAATGGGGGGTGGAATGGGTTCCGCTGCGATGATGGGCACCGACCCCGGAATGGTCGCCATCGCCGCGCTGATGCTCGCGAGCGGCGTCATCATGACCGTCCGCGACGACGGGATGTGAGGGCCTCAGGGAGTCGGCCACCTGCCGAACACAGCGTGCGTTGCGTAATTGCAAAACCTAAACCCCCGGCGGTCCCAGAGTCCGACAATGAACGGCAACCGCTTCGGTCGCCTCTTCCAGGTGACCACGTTCGGCGAGAGCCACGGCGACGCGATGGGCGTCACCGTCTCCGGCTGTCCCGCCGGCGTCGAGCTGGACGAGGAGGCCATCCAGTACGAACTCGACCGGCGAAAACCCGGACAGTCGAAGATTACCACCTCCCGTGGGGAACCCGACGAGGTGACCATCAACTCCGGGACGCTGGACGGCTACACCACCGGCACCCCCATCGGGATGGTCATCCAGAACAAAGACGCCCGCTCCGGCAAGTACGAACCATTCATCACCGCGCCGCGGCCTTCCCATGGCGACTTCACCTACTCCGCGAAGTTCGGCACGCGCAACTGGGGTGGTGGCGGCCGGTCCTCAGCTCGGGAAACCGTCAATTGGGTCGCCGCTGGCGCCGTCGCAAAGCAGGTGCTGGAACAGTCCGGGTACGACGTACGAATCAAGGCTCACGTCAATCAAATCGGCGACATCGAGGCCCCCGAAATCACCTTCCAGGAGATGGTCGAACACGCCGAAGAGAACGAAGTCCGGTGTGGCCACCCCGAGACGGCCGAGCAGATGAGAGAGTGCATCGACGAGTACCAACAGGAGGGTGACTCCATCGGCGGCTCTATCGAGTTCGAAATTCGCGGCGTCCCACGCGGCCTCGGTGCCCCCCGGTTCGACGCCTTCGAGGCCCGCCTCGGGCAGGCCATGATGTCCGTCCCCGCGACGACGGCCTTCGAGTTCGGCCTCGGCCGGGAGGCCCGGACCTACACCGGCAAGCACAGAAACGACGAGTGGACCTTCTACGAGGGCGGCCGCGACGACGTCGTCGCCGAGGAGGGCGACCCCATTCCCGTCGAGAACGACCACGGCGGTCTGCAGGGCGGCATCACGACCGGTCTACCCATCTACGGCGAAGTGACGCTCCACGCGCCGACCTCGATTCCCAAGGAGCAACAGACCGCCGACTGGGAAACCGAGGAAATCGTCGACGACGCACAGGTCATCGGGCGTCACGACCCCGTCCTCCCGCCACGCGGCGTCCCCGTCGTCGAGGCGATGCTGTATCTCACTGTGTTGGACTTCATGCTGTTGGGCGGCCGCATCAACCCCGAGCGAATCGACGACCGACCCGGCGAGTACGACACCGACTACCACCCCTCCAATCCGCGGAACGAGTAG
>JBMCDV010000128.1:0-5129 GCA_048618255.1 Natronomonas sp.
GGGAGTAGCGTCGGATAGGGGCGGGTGTTTAGGCCCTTCGGCGGCAACGCGTGGGCATGACCACCGTCGAGGTTCGCCGGGACGGCGACTGGGAGGAGATCGACTTTGGTGAAAACTGGCGGATCGTAAACGGCGTGCACGACGCCACGGTCGCGCCGAGTGCGACCATCCCCACGCAGGCCCGCGAGGACATTACCGCCGGGCAGGACATCCGCATTACCGAGGACGGGTCCACGCTGTTCGAGGGCATCACCGAGTCTGGCGGCCGGAAGCGCACCAGCGGGCAGGTGCAACTCAATTGCGAGCACCCCGCCGCCGCGTTGTTCGAGGAGACGGTATCCTTCACCGAGTCGGGGTCGCCGACCGACGAGGACGTACTCTTAGCGGCACTTAGCGACGCCGACTCGGGCGGTGATTTCTCGCTCGACTATTCCGGTAGCGCCACGACGCTGGATAGCGAGTACGACGCCGACGACCGCCCGGTCAAGCAGGTGTTTCGGGACATGATGGACCGGACGAGTCGGACGTGGTGGCTTGACCCGGCCGGCACGACGATTAACGTCCAACCGCGTGGCGACCGCGGGACGTGGGAGTCGCTGGACGCACAGGCCGATGGCGTGGAGGTTCGGTCGTTTGACTCGGGGTCGGTGGATACGGTACGGAATTACGTCACCGTCAACGCCACGGGCGGGACGCGGGAGACTGCCACCGCCAGCGATAGCGACAGCATCAACGACTACGGTCGGCGGGCAAAGTCGTTCAATATCGGGTATGCGGACACCAAAGCCGAAGCGAAGGCCGTCGCCGAGGCGTTGCGCATCCCCGAGCCGCTGGCACAGGGGGAGATACTCGTGCCGAACACCGACAGCGTGGGCGACATTACCCAGCCGCTGCCCAACTACTACGTCGACCTGACCGACGACGAGCGGGCTATCGACGCCGACGACCTCCTCGTCGAGAAACAGACGCTCGAACAGGGCCGCGTGACGCTCAAAGTCGGCGAGGGGTCGGGTGTAAGTATCGCTAACAACAACCGCGAGTCCAAGAGTCGCGGCGACACGACCGAACCGGGCAGCGTGATGGACTCGGACCGCATCGCCGACGGGTCCGTACTGGAACAGAAGCTCGCCGACCTCGCCGTGACGCTGGATAAGGTGTCGCCGGACGCTATCGACGAAACGAAGATCCAGGACGATTCAATCGAGACGCCGAAGCTCGCGGCGGGGGCGGTTATCGCCTCGAAAATCGCCTCGGATACG
This sequence comes from Natronomonas sp., assembly GCA_048618255.1. GTDB lineage: Archaea > Halobacteriota > Halobacteria > Halobacteriales > Haloarculaceae > Natronomonas. The sequence goes on from JBMCDV010000128.1 coordinate 1,260, forward strand.
ATTACGGCCAACGAAATCGACGTGCTGGATTTGGCAACCGGCGAGCTGACTATCGGCACCGACGCCGACGAGCAAATCGTATTCGATACGACGGATGTCAACAACACCCCGGTTACGCGGATGGAACCAACGGCGGACGGGCTGTCTGTTATCGGCGCCGACGGCAACCGGTTTACTGCCGTGTGGGCGGGCGAGTTATGGGGCGAATCGGTCAATCTTGACGGCAACGCCGTGGCGAATCTGACCGAGGGGTCAGGCAACTATAGTGGCGAACCCGTGTTCGTCCCCGACGACGCGGGTACGGGGTCAATCGGCGCGATTAGCGACTCGATCATTCAGCAGTGGGGGGAAGTCCGCGCTGACAACATCGTCGAACAGACACCGGAGGAATTGGACGGCGTCGACCTCTCGAAGCTTCGCGGGCACTCGTGGCGAAAACCCCCGGAGTACGTCGCCCAGAAAAAGGTAAGTACCGAGTCGGGGGCCAAATACCGCCGACAGAACCCGTCAAAGAAGGGCGTCGGGCTCGGTCATATGGCTAATTACCTCCTCGAAACGTGCAAAGAACAGCAAAAAACCATCGAGGACCTGGAGGACCGCGTCGCCGACCTCGAAGGGTCGGGGTAACTCATAACCCCCACCCCGCCGAAGCGCGACCATGCCACACGACCTTTCGACGCACGTTTACGAACTCCCGCCCGTCGAGGAGTGGATCAGCGGCGACAACCGCGTACTACAATTTACCGTCGTGGACGGCGTGGGCGACCCGGTGGACATCTCCGACGCCGAGATGTCGTGGGCGCTGTACGAGCGCGCGTATCAGGACGACCCCGACGACGCCGTACTGAGCGATAGCGATAGCGGCGTGGAGGTGGTAACGGATTCTCGCGTTGACACGGAAGAAGGGGAGTGGGAGGTTCGGATCGACGCCGACGCGACCGCCGACGACATCTGGGGCGAATACTGGCACCGCCCCAGCGTCGAGCAGGTCGACGACTCGCGGGCGTCGTGGAGAGGGAGGGTGGTCGTAACCGCTTAGTCGTCGGTGACTATCTCTCCCTCGCCGTCGACCGACGCAGAATAGCCGTTCTCCTGTGGGTGCTCCACCGTCACGTCGGCCGTCTCGGTCGCGGTGTCGCCGACCACCGATTCGTCCGCGCTGTCGAGCACGTCGAACGTGACGCCGATGGATAGCTCGCGCGTCACGCTGTCGCCGACCTCCGGCTCAAAGTCCGACGCACTCCACGCGTCCGAATCGGTCACGCTGCCGCGAAGCGTCTCGGTGTTCTCCAGTTCCTCGGTGTTGGTGTCGAGTCGCGCCTCGTCGACGACCGTCTCGCCGACGGTGAGCGTAAAGCCCAGCGCGTCGACGCCGGCACCGCTGGCGTCGTAGGCATACGCTACGTCAACGACCACCTCGGGGTCGACGGCCTCGGCCTCGAACGACGCGTCGGGGATGGACAGATCGTCCACCTCAACGGTCGCGCGGGCGGCGTCGGGCACTGCCGCAACCGCAACGCCACCGGCGGCGAGGGTTCCCATGCCGGCGATGACGCGCCGGCGATTGACAGACTGTGCTACTCGGTCGTACCGCTGTCGTGCGTTCGACATAGGCATCTGCCGCCGCCCCACCACGGACGACGACGGGCTCGTATTGTGCCGGGTATACCGTAAACCTACCGGTCAGAGTTCGAGTTGGGACGTGAGTTCGGTTATCTCGGCGAGCTGTTCGTCGGCTTTTTCGTCGTCGCCCTCGCGGATGGCCCCCTGTGCCTGGATGGCGCGGATGCGGATGCGCGAGGCCATTACGTCGACGCTGGCCTCGGATAGGTCGGCGTCGTCGTCGATTGTCACGGTGTCTTTGCGGATCAACTCGCGGATGCGTTCGTCCAGCGGGATACTCCGGGGCAGGTTATCCGCGAACTCGCGCCATGCCTCGCGGTTCATCTCGAACTGATAAGTTATGGTGTCCATACCCGCGCCTGTGTCCGCCAGTAGCATAGGGTTAGTGGTGCTTAGTTGCCATCCGGTGGATTTAATATGCCGGGTGTTGAAGGGAGAAGTGTGATGGGAAAGACAGACTGGCAGAGCAAGATCGACGCGCTGATCGCCGAGCGAGCACCCTACGCGAACGGGCAGGAGTACGTGTTCGGACCGGAGGACGAAGACTAATGTCGAGTAGTTACAAGAACAAGCTCAAATACGCCGGTGGCAAACCGTTCAAGAAAGAAAACGGGCGGCTCCCCCACCCTGTCGCGGAAGTGCTCGCGCAGGACACCGCGTATATGCGCCTCGCACAACTCCGCTACCTCGCGGACCAAGCTCACGAGGACGCACCCGACGTGGCCGAACAGGCAACGTTCGGCGCGTGGAACTCTGCGAGTCAAGCGGTGGACGAATACGTGCGCGACTGGATCGACAGTAACGCGGCGATGTTAGTCACCGACTGGGAACTCGACGAGGAGGACGTAATGGCTGCCTGCGAGGAGTACGGCGTCGAGTTCGAGGTGGCCGCCGATGCGTAACGACGTGCCGCCGTGGATGCGCGAGTACCGAACGCCCGAACTCGACCGCGCGAAGGCCGCCGCCGACCCGGACGCCGAACAGGACTGCGAGGTGCGCGAATGAGGTCAGCACTCGAAAACCCGTGGTCGAAGCGCCCCACCGACCTCGAACTCCAGATCGTCGAGTCGGTATGGCGGCGCTACCGGCGCGGTGAGACGGACACCCTCGGCGGGGGCGTTGCACCGGCGACGCTCGCAACCGAGATCGGCACCAGCCGGGATGTGGTGTCGGAGGTGTGCGTCCGCCTGCGCGACGAGTCAACGTTTGTCGAACTCACGGGCGCCGACGCCGAGACGGGACACATCCGGCGGTCGTTCGCGCCGGCGGCACTCGCCGACGGGGGTGGCGCATGACCGACGACCTCGGCGATTTCGACCCCGACGCGGGCGTTGATACCGACGACAGCAACGACTACGCCGCGCGTGTCGAGGCTGCGCTGGAGGGTGTTCGCACCGATCCCGTGCCGGGAAGCCTCGCCATCGACTTAGTGACGAGGCAACTGCTTTTCGTCCGGAACGTGGTCGCCGACGACCTCGCCACCTACTACGAACAGGAGAACTTCGACCTGCTGACCTACGGCCCGCACCCCTGGCTCCCGGGCGTCACCACCGAAAACTCGGTGCTGGAGTGCTACTACGTCAACGACCTCAGCATCGAGGGCGTCGACGACCTCGGTAAGCGAAAGGGGTACGACTTCCCCGCGGGCAGGCTGTGCGTCGTGCCGATTGAACAGGCCTGGAACGACGAGGACGTGGGCGATGTCTGACGCCAACACCGTGTATACCGTCACCGACGACCGCGGTGTGTCGTGGCCGGTGTGCGACGCCGAACGGGCCGAGCGCCTGTCGCGGGCGGGGCTGCGCGTCACCGCGCTGTCGGGGGTGGCCTGATGCCGACGACGCTGGAGGAGCGTACCGACCTGCTCCGGTACTGGATCATCGGCCACTACCACCCGCGCTTTGACGGGTTGACCGACGCGCTGCGCGCGAAGCACGACGCTCGCTGGAACGTCGAGACGTGCGACGTGGGGGTGGCGCCGCATGAGTGACGGACACGCGAGCGGTGATGAACGGGAGACAGGGTGTTCGGAAGGGAGACACCCCGCTGCGTTGATGCTACCAACCCTTCGGTTCGGGGTATCACGCTGCGGGCGCTGTGGTACTCTCTTGAGGTGGTCAGTATGACCGCCGAGGAACAGCACCCGACCCCCACCCCGAAGTACCGTTGCCTCGGGTGTGATTCGAAGTTCTGGACTCGAACGACGGCAGAACTGTGTTGCCGCGGGAGTTCGATCACCGAACTACA
>JBMCDV010000129.1:0-5122 GCA_048618255.1 Natronomonas sp.
CAACTCCCTAGTTCTGACGGTCGAATCCGACGCCATCCAGCGATTCACCAGAGCCCTAACGACCTTTTTCCACGCTCGGCGCCGCGTGCCTCGCGGCAAGAACGTCGGTTTACATGAAATCCGCAATTCCGCTCTGTTTGTTGGTGTCGTCTTCGAAGATGGACTCCAGCGAGCGGTCGAGAATCTGCAATCGCTGTTTCGTGTACTCCCGACAGCCGTACTCCTCGGCGACCTGAATCGCGGTGTCGATGTACTTGTTCACCGACCCCTGATGGACGGTGAGGTTCACCCGGCCGCCACACTCCCGGCAGTCACCGGTCAGTGGCATTCGACGGAACTTCTCCCCGCAGTCGAGACACCGCGTCTCCTGTCGGGAGAACGCCCGCAGATTCCCGATGATGTCGGGCAGGAAGTGGTACTCGATGACCCGCTCGGCCACGTCGGTCTCGTCGACCGACCGTAGTTTCCGGGAGAGCTCCAGTTGGGCGTTCATCTTCTCCATCATGTCGCCCAGCGTCTTGTACGCCGAGAGGTCCGGCCCGAGCGCGATGTCGGTCGTGTCGTGAGTGTGTTCGAACCCGCGGTACTGGTCGTCGGTTCCGAGCGTGTCCTCACCGATCTGGACGAGGTCTTCGACCTCGCCGGGGTCGGCCATCTCGCGGGTCGCCTCGTAGAACGCCCGCGGGTACGACGAGGTGATGTCCATGTTGTGGGCCTCGTCGTCGATTTCGGCGGGGTCGATGCGGGAGGACATGACCAGCGGCGCGTCCATCCGACCGCCGCGCTGATTCGGGAGGAAAGATTTCGAGAAATTGAGAAGACCGTCCATGAGGAGCATTACACAGTCTTCGTCGCCGTCGCAATTCCGACGCTTCGCGGCGTGAAAGTACGGATGAGCGTATCCGACCGCAGCCGACGTGAAACCAATCACCCTCCCGACAACTGCGGCGGAGGTGTGAGGTGCCATCCCGAACACCAACTCGCCGACGAGGTCGTCGCGGTCCTCGAGTTCGTAGAAGCGGTCGAGTCCGTAGTACTGCTCCAGCAGGTCGTCGACGAAATCGGCGGTCCGAATCATGTGTTCGGCGGCGCCGTCGGAGAGCACCACGTCCTGGACTCGCAACTCGACCAGTTGGTCCTCGTGGGTCAGCGGTTGGCCGTGGATGTCCTCCTCGTAGCCGAGCGCCTGCAGTTGGCCGACGGTCACGTCGAGTTCCGACGCCCGGACCGAGGTAACGGGGAGGTCGGTCATGTCGTAGCGGACGGTGCCGTCTTTGAACGAGGAGACGCCGTTCTTCGCCCGGAGGACGCCCTTCTCGATGGGTTCGGGAACCTTGTGTTCTGAGGTGAGCCCCTTGACGCCTTTCAGCACGTCGAAGGCGTTCTCCCGTTCTTTGACGTTCGACAGCGCCGTTCGGTACTCGTCGTTGACGTCGATGGTCTTCGTCTGGACGGCGTCGGCTTCGCGCTCACAGCGCGGACAGATAGCCCGGCCGGCCTCGTCCGGTTCGACGTCGATATCGCAGTCGTAACAGACGTAGTGGGGTTCGGTGACGGCGTTGCAGTCGGGACAGCGTGCGCGGTGGGTCTCGGTGCCACAGTCGGGGCAGTTCCGCCGTCCGACTTGTACCTCGACCATGCCCGGCGTGTCCTGCATGGTCTCGGCGTGTTTGCCGGCGGCGGCGATGTCGCGCTGAGAGCCGCCGGCCTCGCCGATGGGAAACAGGGTGTGAACCGCCGGCGAGAGGTCTCGCTTCTCCGATTTCTCGGGCCGACCCATCCGACAGCCGATGCGGGTCGGCGCTCGCTCCTGTATCTCGAACGGTGCGACTTCGTTGACGGCCTTCACGGCGTTTTCGCCGTCGTCGTAGTTCCGAGCGGCCGCCGACAGGGCTTCCGGTTCCCACGTCCGTTCGAGGTCGTCGGTGAGTCCGAGCGAGCGCACCAGTGGCACGGCGTCGGGGACCGTCAACGTCTCCTCGCCCTGGGTGTGTTCGACGATGAGCACCTCCAGGGCCTCTTGGACGGGTTCGCTCCGCGGGAGGACGAGCGTCCGTTCGGTAGAGTGGGACACGTCATCGGTGTCGTCCGCGTCTATCGCCATCCCGTCGGCTTCGGCCCAGTGGCCGTCGCTCGCCGCCGAAGCCAGCGCCTCGAATCGCTCGAGGTCGAGATCGTGCCACAGGTAAGTGTGTTCGGGATGGAGTGGGGCGTCGTACTCGTCGACCCACTCGAGGACGCGCTCCGTCTCGGGGTGTTCGAGGTCGACGCGAGGTGAGTCCTCCAGGGCCTGTACGTCCGCACCGGCGGCCGCGAGGTCGTGTTTCCACCACTCGGGCGTGTAGGAGGCCGGCGACAGCGGGTGGTTGTTCTCGACGAACTCGCCGTAGTTGACGAGGTACTCGCCCAAATCGAGGATGGCTTCGACGCCGTTGCGTATCTCCAGCGCCTCGGCTGGGTCGTCGATGCGACGAACGTCGCCGTTGGCGAGTTTGACCGTCGGCCCTTCGATGCTGTCGACGGGAATGACGCCGGCGGCTTTCCCCGGACGCTCGGTCTTTATCTGGGTGCCGGTCGCGAGGAAGTCGTCGACGAGATGCATCGTCGCGGGGTGGACCCCCGCGGTCGCGAAGCCGTGGTTCCGCGAACGCCCGTAGCGGAGTCGGAAGCCACCCTCTTCGGAGGGGTGGCCGAAGACCGGGCGGCCGGCGATGAGGTCCCGGAGGAACTTCTTCGAGGGCTCCGGACGCGGCGGGCCGTCGTGGCCCTCCGATTCGGCGTCTTCATCGGGTTCGGCATCCTCTGTCTCCTCGGCGACCTCTTCGGCGGTGTCGTCGTCTCCCGCCTCGGCGTCACCACCCTCCTCTTTGTCCGTCTTGTAGCTCCCGTCGATGAGGTCCTGCAGCCACGGCCAGTCGACCTCCTCGAGTTGAGAGGTGTATCGCTGAATCTTCGGTGCCTTCTGGGCGATACCCTCCCCCAAGACGAGACACATCCCGCCGCGGGCGTTGTTGGTGTCGACGCGCTCTAAATCCCGAAAGCCCGAGACTTCCTCGTCGCCCGTCGCCTCCCCGTCGAGCATGATGGGCATGTTCCGGGCGATGAACTTCGTCTCGGCGTCCTTCGGACTGTACTGGAGGCCGGTCTCGTTGTCGTACAGCGCCAGCTCCTCTGCGTAGCGTTCGACCTCCTCGTCGCGTGGTTTGAACTCCTCGATGCCGATGAGCGTCCGGGTGTAGTCCGCCACCAGCACCGACAGCGCCTGTGCGGTCCCGCCCGCCGAACGAATCGGGCCGGCGTAGTAGACGTTGATGAACTCGGTGCCGTCGTCGTTGTCGAGGATTTCGACGCGGTCGATGCCCTCGATTGGCGCGGCGACGACGCCTTCGGTCAACAGCGCGACGGCGGTTCGGACGGCGCCTTCGACCTTTCCGGCCCGGGAGTCGTAGTCGCCCACCCTCCCTTCGGCGAAGTCCTCGGCGAGTTCGAGGGCGGCCTCCTCCCGGGAGAGGTCGGGGTCTTCTTCCATCTCCCGGACGCGTTCGGCGACGCCGTCGATGCCGAGGATGTTCTCGACGCGGTCGGCCATGTCCTTGGCGATGGGAATCTCCACGTCCTCGGTGGGGTCGCCGCCGCGCTGTCGGGCCTCGCGGGCGAGTTCCATCGCCTCGTCGAGGCCGTCTTCCAGCCGCTCGAAGTACGCTTCGTCGTCGTCTCGCATCTACAGCGGCCAGAGGTCGAGGTCGGTCACGTCGTCGTGTTCGCGTTCGAGGTGGGCGTCGAACTCCCGGAGGTACAACTCGCCGGCGAAGGTGGTCGCCGAATCGAGGTGGCCGCCGACCATCGAGCCGTCCTCTCGCGAGAGGGTGACGTGGGTGTGGGCGAAACGCTCGCCGTCGAGATGGGAGACGTTTCCGAGCGCCGTCGTCACCTCGAACGGTTCGTCGAACTCGACGGGGTAGTACTCCTGTTCGGTCTGGTCGTAGAAGTAGACGGTCGCGTCCTGCACCGCACCGAGGCCGAAGAAGAACGCCGAATCGATTCCTTCCGCCTCGGCGAAGGCTTCGATCTGCTCGCGCCAGTCCCGTCCGTGTTCCAGTCGGGCGACGTACTCGCGGTCGCCCTCGACGCGCTGGTAATCCATATCCACGGCAACGACGGCGGCAGCCAAAAAGGTACGCTCCTTCGGCCGGCGTCACTCGCCACGGAGGGTTCGCGGCTCGGCGTCGAGCATCGAATACCCCAGGAAGGCGAGGGTTCCGAAGGCGACGCCGGTTCCGGTAGCGGCTACGAACGTGACCACGAAATCGCTGAGCGTTCGTACCGTCTCCCGGCCGAAGACGCCGACCCCGGGGGTTCCGAGTGCCACAACTGGCGGTAGCGCAGCCGTGAGACAGACCACGGCGAGCGACCGGCGGTCTGAGAGCCGTTCGCTCCGGTCGCGGCCGTAGTGGGCGAGCGATGCGACGGCGCAGAGTCCGGCGTAAAAACAGACCCACCAGAGTACCGGACCGAAGACCATCTTCGGTTACCCTTCACCTGCCGATTGAAGTTTCTTTTCGTCCCAACACGATTGGCCGGCGCTGGCTGGGGGCCGAACAGTCGATAGCGCAGTCGCTACGCCGTCAGCACCGAAACGCGTCCCTCCCCCCAGACCACCCGGTTACCGCCAGTCGTCTACCTCGACGGTGGCTTCCGTGGACATGGCGAGATACGCCTCCTCTCGACAGAGCTCCGCGATGATGAGCCGCTCGCCGCTCGCGTCGCCGTCGATGGACGCCATGACCTCGCATTCGGAAACCGTCTCCGGAGTGGCCGTGTCCTGTGCCATGCATATGCATAGCTGACACTGAGTACATAAGGGTGACGATGTGACACCGTCACACACCGTTGTTTGCCGCCATATTTATTAACAATTTATACAAATCAGAGATGTGCTAGCTTCTGTCAATACCGTCTCGATTCCCCCCTGCGAGCCGTCGTGAGACGTGGCCACTCTCCCAACGGTGGGTCAAGTGAACTTCCGCACCGTCATTTCGAGGGTATCGAGGTCGAGAATCGGCGCAAAGCCGGCGTCGGGGTCGATGTTGACGCTCTTCTGGAAGTCGGTCTGGGCCTGCCA
>JBMCDV010000130.1:0-5081 GCA_048618255.1 Natronomonas sp.
AGTGAGTGCCCGCGTCGCCATTCCCGAGAAGCGCATGCAGTGGGTCAGGCGGGCAGGTCCGAGACGCTGTTGGGCGATGGCGAAGCCGGTGTTCTCCTGTCCGAGGAGGTTCTCCTCGGGGACGCGAACGTCGTCGAAACGGAACTCGGCGTGACCGTGGCCGTCGAGGTCGGGCCCGAGATGCGGGATGTCGCGGACGAACTCGACGCCGTCGGCGTCGGTGGGCACGAGGATGATGGAGGCGCCCTTGTAGGGGTGGACGTCGGGGTCAGTGACGGCCATCAGCAGGATGACATCGGCGTGGGAGCCCTGCGTCGTCCACCACTTGTGGCCGTTGATGACCCACTCGTCGCCGTCCTTCTCGGCGGTGGTTTTGAGCATCTTGGGGTCCGAACCGGCGCCTGCTCGGGGTTCGGTCATTCCGAAGGCCGAGCGGATGTCGCCGGCGACCAGCGGTTCGAGCCACTTCTCTTTCTGGGCCTCGGTGCCGACCAACTCGATGGTGTGCATGTTCCCCTCGTCGGGCGCGTCGACGCGCATCGCGGAGGCACCCAGAAGGGAACGACCCGCTTCCTCGAACAGCGGCAACACGTCGGCGAGGTCGTACCCCATCCCGCCGTGTTCCTCGTCGATTTGTGGACAGTAGATGTCCCGCTTCCGAGCCTCGGCTCGGAGGTCTTCGATGACATCCTCGCCGACCGGCCCGCCGCCGAGATGCTCGCGTTCGGTCGGGATGACGACATCGTCGACGAACTCGCGTGCACGGTCGGCGAGTTCCTTCGCTTCCGGGGAGTCGTGGTACTCCATGCCGGAGCGTTTAGAGCACAACATTGTAAAAGAACCGGCGAACTCCCGGCCCGTTGTCGCGACGACGGCGGCAGATATTTGGGGCAGGGTCGCACACATCTCCTTACAATGTTAGCGAATTCGGAGGGTGTCGGCCGGTGACGGACACTAGCTCCGACTACTTCGACCGCATCGTCGACCGGGAGAAACTGAAGGCGTACCTCGAATCGGAACTCGGGCCCGCCGAGACCTTCGAGGTCTCCCACCATCAGGAGGGCCACTCCAACGAGACGCTGTTCGTCACGTGGGGCGAGCGGGAACTCGTCATCCGTCGGCCGCCGCCGGGCGACATCGCCGAGAACGCCCACGACGTCCTCCGGGAGTACCGCGTCATCGACGCCTTACAGGACACCGAGGTTCGGGTCCCGACGACGGTGTTCGCCACCGACGACCACTCGGTTCTCGGCTGTGACTTCTACGGGATGGAGAAGGCCGACGGCGACGTACTGCGCGACACCGAACCCGAGCGCTTCGCCAACCCCGAGGCGCGGGAAGCCATCGGCCACGAACTGGTCGACCGCCTCGTCGAGATTCACGAAGTCGACTACGACGCAGTCGGCCTCGAACACGGCGACTTCGGCTATCCGCCGGGCTTTACCGAACGACAGGTCCGCCGGTGGTCCGAGCAGTTGACGTGGGCCTTCGAGGTGACCGCCGAGGAACGGGAGGTCGAGACGCTGTACGACGTGATGTCGTGGCTCACCGACAACGCGCCCGACGACGACGAGTACCCCTCGACGCTCGTCCACGGCGACTACAAACTCGACAACGTGATGTTCGCACCCTCCGAGGAGCCCGAAATCGCCGCCATCTTCGACTGGGAGATGTCCACGCTCGGCGACCCCTTCACCGACCTCGGGTGGATGCTGTCGTACTGGCGCGAGGAGAAGGACCCCGAACCGCCGACGCCCACGCTGGCCTCGACGTTCATGACCAACGAGGGTTACCCCACCCGCCGAGAACTCGTCGAGCGCTACGAGCGGAAGACCGGCTTCGAGTTCGACAACTGGAAGTTCTACTGGGTGCTGGCGGTGTACAAACTCGCCGGCCTCGGAGAGATGTTCTTCCGGCGGTATCTGGAGGGCAACTCCGACGACCCGATGTACCCGAAGATGCGCGAGGGCGTCCCCGCACTCGCCGAACAGGCCCAGATGATTATCGACGGCGAGATGGAACTGTAAGCCCCAAATCCGGCGAACTCTCTTGCCGTGGCCGTCCAAAGGGCCACTATGGACGTACCTCCATCGACCCGCCGTCGACGCCTCGAACCGACAGCCCCATCTCGTCGATTCACGACTCTGGACCGATGACGGGCGTTTACGAACGCGCGCTCGGTTCGGCGGCCAACGACCTCCACCCGAAGGTGCGCGAACGCTACAGCATCGGCCCCGAAGACGGGTTCGCAACCGTCGGCCGCGGCGAGATGGACATCCGTCGCGGTGTTCAGTTCCTCCCGGTGTTGTACGCCATGCCGACACGGAACCTCCTGTTTCCCGAATCAGGCGACGACGTTCCGTTCTCGGTGACGACCGTCGCCTACCGCGACGAGGCCGGCCACGAGGTGATGACGACCCGTCGGGAGTTCCAGTTCGAATCGACGCGCCGCCTGTTCGACTCGCTGACCGTCTGGGACGCCGACGCCGGGCGACTGTTCGATTTCCTCGGGACCGGCGGCCACATCGTCTCGGAACTCCACCCCCGTGTCGAGGACGGCGCACTCGTCGTCGAGGGGGGATGCCAGTGGCTCCGCGTTCGAGGGCGCTATCTTCCGATTCCGGGACCGCTGGCGGCGACGGTCGAGGTCCGGGACCGCTACGACGAAGCGGAGACGTGCTATCACGTCGACGCGGTCGTGGAAACGCTCGCGGGACAGGTGCTGTCGTATCGCGGTGCCTTCACCCAAGAGCCCGAGTCGATGGACGAGGTGCCGGCCGAACTCCGCCCGACCCGTGGCCTCTGGGCGCTCCCGCCGGAATGACCCGTGCGGTCGACCAGACGCCGTCGGGCCGGTGTATCGCACTCACCGACCTGAGCGCAATCGGTGGCGCGGTACTGAGGGTCGTCCTCGCGGTCGGTGTCGGCTTCGGCCTGCTTGCGACGCTCGGATGGCGACTCGCGGTTCCGTGTCGGGAGTGACGGCTGTCACCGCATCCCGAACACCTAACCCCTCCGCCGAACAGTCCCGTCCATGCAAGCCGCCGTGTTCACCGCCTTCGGCGACGGAGACGAAGTCGAGATACAGCAGCGACCCGACCCGACGCCGGCCGCCGACGAGGCCGTCGTCGACATTCGTGCCTGCTCCATCAATCGTCACGACCTCTGGATTCTGCAGGGCGATTCGGCGATGGTGCCCGAGGGAGCGTTGCCGTTCGTCTCCGGACTCGACGCTGCGGGCGTCGTCAGCGAGGTCGGCGACGACGTACGCGGACTCGAGGCGGGCGACCGCGTCCTGTTGTGTCCGAACCAGACCTGCGGGGAGTGTGAGTTCTGCCGAGAAGGCCCGGAGACGCTGTGCGAGCAGTTCATGCTGTTTCACGGCGCCCTCGCCGAGCAGGCTGCCGTCGACGCCAGCCGTCTGATTCCCCTCCCAGAATCGGTCGGATTCCGAGAGGCGGCGGCGCTGCCGACCGCCTATCTCACGGCGTGGCACATGCTCCAGGAGGCCGACGTGGGGCCGACCGACCTCGTGTTCGTCCCCGGTGCGACCGGTGGCGTCGGCGTCGCGGCCGTCCAACTCACCGATGTCCTCGGCGGCGAGGCAATCGGCACCTCGACCTCCGAACGCAAACTCGAACGCTTGCGTGAACTGGGCTGTGAATACACGATTCACTCCGCGGACCCCGAGGAACTCGTCCGGGAAGCGCGCTCGTTGGGCCCGGTCGACGCCGTCGTCAACCACCTCTCCGGTGAGTACACCCAGGCCGGTCTCGAAGTCCTGCGCCGCGGCGGCACGATGGTAATCTGTGGTCGGACCGCCGGCTCCTCGCAGTTCAAGCCCGCGCCGTTCTTCCTCAATCACCACCGCATCGTCGGCTCGACGATGGGCACCCAACCCGAGTTGGAGACGCTCGTCGAACTGCTCGCCGACGGCGCCTTCGAACCGCCCGTCGGCGACACGTACGCGCTCTCGGAGACCGGTGACGCCTTCGACGACATGCTCGAGCGGGATGCGTTCGGAAAGCTGGTCGTCGAGCCGTAGGACCTCCTCGCCGAACCGCCGAGTTATTTGACGCCCCCGCTCCTCGTCGGAGGTATGGCAGCACCGGCCGTCGCCTGGTACGTCGTGCTCGCGGTCGGTATCCTCGTCTCGCTTTCGACGCTCGTCGCGCTCGCCCGTCCCGGCGGACGCTGGGGGCGACTCGCCCGGAAACGGCTCGTGTTGGGCGTCCCGTGGGGGACGCTTCTCGTCGTTGCGGTCGTCGGGGCGTTCTATCTGTTCGTCCAGGACGGACTCGCGAACCCCACCAACCCCGTCACGATCCCGTTTCGCGCCTGGGGGTACTTCTATCCGACCGGGATGCTCACGGCGGGGTTTGCCCACTCGGGATTGGACCACGTCACCGGTAACCTGCTCGGAACGCTCGTCTTCGGGACGCTCGCGGAGTACGCCTGGAGTCACTTCCCACGCGAACGCGGCCGCTCGTCGTTCTCCTCGCTCCGAACGAACCCCTTCGCCCGCATCGGCGCGTGGGCCGTCGGCGTGTTCGCCGTCACCGTCCTCACGTCGCTGTTCGCCCTCGGCCCCGTCATCGGCTTCTCCGGCGTCGTCTTCGCTTTCGTCGGGTTCGCGCTGATTCGATACCCACTGTCGACGCTCGTGGCAGTGCTCGTCAGCGGTGTCCTCAGCCTCGTGTACAATTCGCTTCGGTCGCCGACGCTCCGACAGACAGCAGCCGAATCGTTCTCACGGCCGTGGTGGGCCAACATCGCCATTCAGGGCCACGCACTGGGGCTGTTCGTCGGTGTCACGCTGGCTATCGCGGTGTGCTATCGCCGGAACGTCCGCCCGAACCCGACGCATCTGTGGCTCGCCGCACTCGTCTTCGCCGTCGACCGGGGGCTATGGGCCGTCTACATTATCGAAGGCTCCGAGACGTTCCGGCTGTTCCGCGCACTCGGAACGGCACTCGTTTTCCTGTTGGCGGCGCTTCTCGCCAGCGGTGCCGCGGCCTCGACGCGAGACCTGATAGCCAGCATCGACCTCTCGCGCCGCGAAGCGGCGTACGGTCTCGTAC
>JBMCDV010000131.1:0-5066 GCA_048618255.1 Natronomonas sp.
GAACGCGGCTGACGACGGGACCGTTCGACATCGAGCTGTGGGAGCCACATCTGGGACTGGCCGACGCCCGCGGCGGCGTCCACGTCGAGGTGGGAGTGGACTCACAGGACCCCGAGCGCGTGGCCGACTCGGTCGCCGCTCGCGTGACGAAACGGGAGTCCATCGACGGCGGGGTCCGAATCCGGGACCCCGACGGCCACTACCTGACGTTTCTCAGTTGAGGCGGTCGGTGTTGATGTCCCGGCCGGGCGGGGAGACGACGAGGAAGTCCCGGAAGTGCATCAACTCACCACCCATGTCCCGAATCTCACGGGCGAACCCCGCTGCGAGTTCGTTCAAATCGCCCTCGACGTTCAACACGAGCACGTCGCCGCTTTCGATGTGGCCGACCCACTCCTCGGGGTCGGTCGTCCCGTCGAGTACGCCGAGGACGACCTGTCCCCCAGATTCGGGTTCGTCGAGTTCTCCTTCCGCCGTCTGCAAATCGAGGTCGAAGTCGCTCATACCCGATGCATCGAGCGCTGAAGAAAAAGCCTGCCGGCCTCACCCGGGGACCGAAATTCACTCGAACACCGCGCTTTCCTCGCGTAGCGCGTCGATATCGTCTGCGACCGCGGCGGCTTGTTCGGGGTCGAGAGCCATCTGTACCTCGTTGCCCTCGGCGTCGGTGGCGACGATTTTTACCCGTCGGTCACCGAATGCACGGCCCTCGACGGCGGTCACGTCGAACAGTTTGGCGGTCGCCGACTTGTCGGTCGGTCCGACGTTCTTGATGCTTCCGTCCTTGAACTCGACCATGAACGAGTCGAGGTTGAGGTTGAGCATATCCCCGGTGGGTGTCGGCGCGGCATAACCGTTGTCCGTTCCCGAATCGAACGTGTGTCTTCTGGCAACGCCTGCCACCAACACGTGTCATTAAATTATCTGCGTGTTGTCGGTTGGTATGGTACGAATCGCCATCGAGTACTGCGCCCCGTGCCGGCTCGGGGCCGAGGCGGTCGCGACACAGCGAGTTCTCTCGGATTATCTCCGTGACTACGACGAAATCGACGGTGTCACGCTGGACCCCAGCGGCGAAGAGGTGTTCTGTGTCCACGTCGACGACGAACCGGTGTGGTCGGTCGACCCCGACGACCGCGTCAACCCGATGGAGGCCGTCGCCGCCGTCCGTACTCGACTGGCCGTCTAACCCACACGGCGCGTCGATGACACGGGCCGCTTTTGTCCGCTCGACTCCTACGACCACCAGTGACCGACGAGTCCGCCACGCCTGACGAACCCGACGACCCGGCGGTCGACGTTGGGACGTTCTTCGACGCCCTCGAACGCCACGAGCGACCGGTCGTCACCGCCAGCGAAGTCGCTCGCCTCATCGACTGTTCGCAGTCGGCGGCCGTCGATGCCCTCGAATCCCTCGTCGAGACCGGTGGCCTCCAGCGACTCGACGTTGAGTCCGACCCCGTCGTCTGGTTTCCAAGTGATTACCGCGAAACCGCTGCTCGCGAACGCATCACGGTGTTTCCGAGGCGCCGGGAAATCGTCGCGGACAACCCGACGCAGTTCACCCGCGCGCGACTCTCCCAGTTCGCATACCTCCGGGATACGAACCGCGAACAGGGGTACATCTACGAACTCCGCGAACAGGACATCTGGAACGTTCCACACGACGACTACGAGGACCTCCGAACGACCATCCGCTCGGCACTCGGTGGCCGCTACGACGCCCTAGAGGAGTGGGTCGAGGGACAGTGGACTCGCGCCCACCGGTTCCGACTGGCGACCCACGAGGACGGCTACGTCGTCCTCGAAGCACAGAGTGCGGACTTACTCGGCAACGTCGCCGAACAACACCTCGACGACGGCGTGCTTCGTGCCCGCATCGGCGACGAGACGGCGTGGATCGCCGAGGAGAAAACGGCCGAACTCAAGCGAACGCTGTACGAGGCCGGCTACCCGGTACAGGACGACCGCCAGCTCGATTTGGGCGACGACCTCCCCGTCGACCTCGAACTCGATTTGCGCCCGTATCAGGCCGACTGGGTCGCTCGCTTCGCCGACGCGAAGTCGGGCGTCCTCGTCGGGCCACCGGGGTCCGGCAAGACCGTCGCCGCCCTCGGCATCATGGCGGACATCGAGGGTGAGACGCTAATCTTAGTCCCCTCCCGAGAGTTGGCCGCCCAGTGGCGCGAGCGAATTCTCGAAGACACGTCCCTCACCGCCGAACAGGTCGGAGAGTACCACGGCGGCGAAAAGGAGATTCGCCCAGTCACCATCGCCACCTACCAGACGGCGGGAATGGACCGCCACCGAATGCTGTTCGACTCCCGGAAGTGGGGACTCATCGTCTACGACGAGGTCCACCACATCCCGGCGCCGATAAGCCGACGCAGCGCAGACCTGCAGACGAAACACCGACTCGGGCTATCGGCGACACCCATTCGGGAAGACGACAAAGAGCGCGACATCTACACCCTCGTCGGCCGGCCCATCGGTACCGACTGGGACGCGCTGTTCGACGCCGGCTACGTCGCCGAACCCGAAGTCGAGATACGATATCTGCCCTGGGCCTCCGAGACCCACCGCAACGAGTACGGTTCCAGCGAGGGCCATGAAAAGCGGCAACTCGCGGCGACCAACCCCGCCAAGATACAGGAAATCGAGGCGATTCTCCGTGAACACCGCGGTTCGAAAGCCATCGTCTTCGTGGAGTTCATCGAGCAGAGCGACGCGATAGCGGAGGCCCTCGGCGTACCCTTCATCAGCGGCGAGACGCCGCACGCCCGCCGCAGTCGGCTGTTCGACCGGTTCCGAACCGGCCCGCTCGACACCATCGTCGTCTCTCGGGTCGGCGACGAAGGTATCGACTTACCCGATACGGAGGTCGCCATCGCCGCCTCGGGACTCGGCGGGTCGCGCCGTCAGGGTGCCCAACGGGCCGGCCGGACGATGCGCCCCGTCGGCAAAGCCCGAATGTACGTTCTCGCGACGCGGGGGACGCGCGAGGAGGACTTCGCACGCAAGCGAACCCAACACCTCGCATCGAGAGGCGTCCGCGTCCGGGAGGCCGACCCCGTCGCCTTCGGTGAGAGACGGGTGGCCGGCGACGACGAAGCGGTCCCCGCCGGCGAGGAGTAGGTTCAAATCGGTACCCCTCGATTGTCGATTCGTGACAGACGGCTCCGAGACGGACGGCCAGCCCCGCCACGAGCGACTCGCTCGCCATCCGACGCCGGGACCACGCAACTCCTTGCAGTCGTGGACCGACGCGAAACACCCCCTCCGCGTCGCGTTCAACTACGCGTTCATCGTCGCGGCGCGACACTCCCCGAGTCTGCGCCTGAAGAACTGGCTGCTGCGTCGCATCGGGGTCGACGTCGGGACCGGCGTCTCGTGGGGACTGGAGTCGACGCCGGACGTGTTCTGGCCCGAACTCGTCACCGTCGGCGACGACGCCATCATCGGCTACGATGCGACGCTACTGTGCCACGAGTTCCTCCAGGAGGAGTACCGAACCGGGGCGGTACACGTCGGCGAGCGAGCGATGATAGGTGCCGGCGCGGTCGTGTTGCCGGGTGTCGAGATAGGCGCGGAGGCACAGGTCGCCGCCAACTCGCTCGTCGCCGAGGACGTACCACCGGGAGAGACGTGGGCCGGCGTCCCCGCCGAACCAATCGACGGCGACGAAGAGTGAGTCGAATCCCGGCCGCTCAGAACCCTTCGGCGACCAATTCGTCGATTACCGCTTCGACGCCGCCCCGCGTCCTCCTCGTGGATGGCGTCGGAGGCGAACGCCTCGTGGGGAAAGAGGCTATCCAGGGAGATATCGCAGACATCTCGGGACGTATCGATGGCCGAAAGGGCGATATCGCGCAGCGAACAGAGTTCGTCGGTACAGACTGGGCTGGTATCACCGGGGTAGAACGCGAGAAGTGTCGGGGAGCCGCGAGTACAATCAGGACTCTCGAACCCGCATCGCGCCCTCGCGGAGCACCGTTCGGTTCGGTATCATGTACTCCTCGCCGTCGTCTTCGACGTAGGTGACGAACACGTCCATCTCTTGGACGATACCGCGGTTGTTCGCGATTTCGACCTCGTCGCCGATGGTGTACGGTTCGGTCAAAAGCAGGTAGATACCGGCGGCGGCCGAGGAGAGGAGGTCTTTGAACGCCAGCCCACCGAGGAAGAAGACGCCGAAGGCGTAGGCCGCGAGCAGGACCAACAGCGCACCGGTCGCGACGCCGAGTTGCGACAGCGCGATGAGTACCGCGACGTACAGCACCGACACCTTCACCAGCGTCGGTATAAGCGTCACTTCCGGCAGTTTGATGCTTCGGAGCTGTTCACCGACGACGAGTTCGGCCTTGTCGGCGCCGATGAGGCCGACCATCACGACGAGCACGGCGATGAACACTCGCGGGAGGAAGTCGACCAACTCCTGTATGAACAGTTCCGAGGGAAGCACCCCGAGCGTCCGGAGCGCGTACAACGCCGCGACGGCGAAGACGAACAGCCCACACAGTTGTGCGAGCAGGCGGACGCTGGAACTGCCGAGTTGCTGGGCAGTTCGCTCGAACGGCGTTCCTTCGACGGCGTCGTCGACGCTGAGCGCGACGAGGACGCGATGGACCACCCACGCGGTCACCGCACCGAGTATCAGGCCGCCGATGACGACCCCGACGGCGACGGCGAGGTTCTGTTCGGCCGCCGTGAGGTCGCTGTACCACCCGCGTGCGGTGACCAGCGTCATCAATACTCCTCCGGGTCGAGTTCGAGGACGATTTCACCGCCCGAGAAGGCGCGAACCAGTCCGTCGGACTCCGAGAGGACGATCGCGACGGCGTTGGTGTCGCGGGTGATGGCGCCGGCGGCCATGTGTCGGGCGCCGAGTCCCTTCGGGATGTCGACCCCCTCGGCGGAGGGTTCGAGGTACCTGTACGCCGAGACGATTTTCCCGGCGTCGCTGATGACGAAGGCACCGTCGAGCCGAGAGAACTCCTTGAGCATCACGTCGACGATGGGGTCGCCGACGTGGACGTGGCTCTTCTCGAAGGGGTTGTACGACAGCG
>JBMCDV010000132.1:0-4976 GCA_048618255.1 Natronomonas sp.
CCCCTCGTACACCACGTCGGCGCCCTCGTCGGCGATGGCCTGCATCGATTCCCCGAGTGTTTCGAGTCGGACCGTCTCGCCCGGGTTCGGCGCACGCTCACCGTCGACGAGGTACGCCTCCCGTGCGTGGTCGGACTCGAACAGGTCCTCGCCGTGTTCCCACGCGCTGGCGATGACCTCGGTGACGGGGTAGCCCTCGGTGGCGTACTCGATGGCCGGCTCCAGCGCGTCCGCGAGCGTGAGGCGGCCGAACCCCTCGACTGTGGCCTCCCAGCCGCGGGCGGTCCCGGGAACGGTCACGGCGTGGGCGCCGGTTTCCGGCATCTCGGCGTCCTCGGGGTCGACTTCCTGCTCGTCGGCGACGGCCGCACGGACGCTCTCGCGGGTCGCACTTGCGGGGGCGCCGCCGCAGGCGCGCATCGCGCCGACCTCCCCGTCGGCACTGCAGTACAGCATGAACACGTCGCCGCCCAACCCTGTCGAGGTGGGTTCGGTGACGTTCAGCGCCGCGGCGGTGGCGACGGCGGCATCGAATGCGTTACCGCCGTCCTGTAGCGTCCGGAGGCCAGCCTCCGCTGCCAGCGGTTGGCTCGTCGCGACGGCACCGTTCGGCCCGTACATCGTCGAGCGCCGGGAGCCGAACTCGTCGACTGTTGGATTGTCCATACGGGGGGTGTGAGTGGCTGGAATATAGATGCGGTGTCTCCCGTCGCTGACCGGACGCGCCGAAACCCACGGTATTTAGACGGTGAGGCTCCTGAGTTAGCCACAAGGAGTCCGAACGCTTTCGCGGGCTACCGATGGAGACATCAAGATGGAATCAAACACACCGGTTTCGAACGTCGTTCTCGTGACGGTGGATTCGTTGCGGGCCGACGCCATTGGCCCGTACGACGACGAACGACACACCCCGGTTCTGGACTCGCTGGCCGACCGCGGAACGGTGTTCGAAAACGCCTTCGCGACCGGCAACTGGACGCCGTTTTCGTTCCCCTCAATACTGTCGTCCCGCCCCGTTTTCGCCGATACGGGCGACATCGGCGTCGAACCAGCGAACTCGCTCGCGACAGTGCTCTCGGAGGCAGGCGTTGCCACCGGCGGCTTCAACGCCGCGAACGGCTTTCTCACCTCCCACTGGAACTACGATTCCGGATTCGACGAGTTCGACCCTTTCGTCGCCGACATCGGTAGCAGCATCTACAGCCAGTATCTGGCGAGCCACCCGACGGTAGAAGCGTGGCTCCAACTGGCTACTTCGCCGTTCCGCCGGGCCGCCTCCTGGCTCCGCGGCGGCACCGACGACAAACCCTTCCTCAACACCTCCCGGATGGCCGACATCGAGGGCGCTGCCGAATCGTTCATCGAGGGGACGGAGTCGCCGTTCTTCCTGTGGGTGCACTACATGGACACCCACACGCCCTACGTCCCGGCGCCGCGGTACATCCGGGAGGTCTCGGGCGACACCGTCGGCACCCACCGAATGTTGCTCGCCCACGCACAGACGGGGCTCGGACGCGAGGTCAGCGACCGAACCCTCGAGAGCCTCCGGATGCTGTATCAGGGTGCGACCCGGCAGGTCGACGCCAGCATCGGCCGACTGCTGGAGGCGCTCGACACCGCCGGCGTCGCCGACGAGACGGCGCTCGTCGTGGCCGGCGACCACGGCGAGGAGTTCCAGGAGCACGGCCACCTCGCACACTACCCGAAACTGTACGACGAGTTGATTCGGGTGCCGCTGCTCGTCGACGTGCCGGGGGCCGAGCCGCGCCGTGTGGAACGGCAGGTCGCACTCGATTCGGTTCCACCGACGATTGCGGACCTCCTCGACGCCGAGGCCCCCCCGGCGTGGGCCGGCGAGACGCTGGTTCCGACAGTCACCTCGGGTGTCGACCCCGCCGACGACCCGGTCGTCTCCGTGACCGTCCGCGGTGAAGACGTGACCGACCAGCCGATTCCGCGCGCGCTCGACGACGGCGAACTCCTCGTGAGCGTTCGCGACGAGACGTGGACCTACATCGAGAACGTCGATGCCGGCGGGACCGAACTGTATCACAGGCCATCGGACCCGACCCAACAAGACGACCTCTCGGCGGAACCGACCGATGAACAGCGGTCCGTCATCGAACGGTTCGAGCCACTCGCGACGGCCCACGCCGCGATGCTTCGAGGCGCAGAGCCACAACAACAGGAGGAGGTAGACGAGGACCTCAAAACTCGACTGGAGGCGCTCGGCTACCGCTAGATGGTTCGGCAGTTCCTCCGAAACCTCGTCGCCGGGCCGGCGGCGGCGCAACTCCAGCGGTTCGTCGCCGTCGGGACGACCGCTGCCGGCCTCCAGATGCTGTTGTTGTGGCTGTTCGTCGACTACGTCGGATTGAACTATCTGGTTGGGGCGACGGTCGCTATCGAGACCACCATCATCTTCCAGTACGTTCTGAACAACGCCTGGACGTTCCAGGCGGACCAGAACACCGGTCTCTCGGCGTACCTGTACGGCCTGCTGAAGACGAACCTCGTCCGCGGGTCGGCGATACCTATCCAACTCGGCGTCCTGTTCGCGTTGGTCGAGTGGGCGGCGGTGCAGTACCTGCTCGCCAACGCCATCGCCATCGGCCTCAGCGGCATCTATCGCTACGTCCTCGACACGAAGTGGACGTGGGGCGGCGACGTACTCTGAAGGACGCAGAACCCTCGAGGCGATTCGATAACTCAAGTCGGCGTTTGAGTCACCACAAAACCCACCCTTCACTCTACCGGACACTCGCATATGGACCCCACGCCGAATCGACGCGCCCTGCTCGTCGCCTCGGGTGCGACCGCAGCGGCACTCGCCGGCTGTATCGGCGCCTTCCCCGGGAACGGCACCCGTGAACTACCGGATAGCTGTCCGACGAGCCAGGACCTCGACGTGGAGTGGCCGCGCGACCTCGACCGTGAGACGGCCGCGTCGTTCCTCGAATCGTACGAAGACGTCTACTATCGCGACGAGGTCGTCGAGTACGAACCCGAGTCCCGGGTCGACTCCTACGGACTGTCCGTAGGCCTCTCGGAGGGGCCTACCTCCGTCGACGGCGGCTACGAGGCCACACTCTCCGGGAGTGGCGGCATCTACCGGCCGACGCTCCACGTGGGTGCGAGGACGGTCGGCGCGCCCGACGACGCCGACCTCGTCTCCATCGACGCCGTCGACGACGAGACGCTCCGCGAGGTGCTGCTGGAGGCCGCCGAATCCGGCGAGGCCGAACACCACGTCGAACCCCCGGGCGAGGAGGTCGACCGCTACATCGAGTTGGTCGCATCGCTGTCGTCGGATTTCGAGGCACCATCCGCACCCGGGGAGTCGGGGACGGCGTATTTCGACGTCGACGGCACGCCGGTCGAGCTCACCCTCCGCGCGAACCGGGTCCACGGCGACTACTGGTGGGAGGCCCGGTACTACGTCGACGAGAACGTCGTCTGGCGCGTCGAAAAGCCCAATCGCGACGAGTCACCCGACCCGAGAACGGAGGGGAAACTGCTGGAGTGTCGGGAAGACGCCTAAACGGGACGTCCGCGTGCCGGGTCGCTTAAACGCCTCGACCGATTACGACCGCCAATGAGTTCCGGTCCCCGCTCCGGTGAGTTCTGCCCGCGCTGTGGCGACGCCGTCGAGCGGCCGCCGGATGCGGACCTCCCCGGACCATACGGCGGCCACGCCGACCCCGATGCGGTGCTGTGTGACGACTGCTACTTCGAGGATTTCGAGTTAGTCGACGCCCCCGACCGCATCGAGGTTCGGGTGTGTAGCCAGTGTGGTGCCCTCCACCGCGGGAAGCGGTGGGTCGACGTGGGCGCCCGCGACTACACCGACATCGCCGTCGAGGAGACGGCCGAACGGCTGTCGGTTCACGTCGACGCCGAGGAGGTCGACTGGGGGGTCGAACCCGAACAAATCGACCAGAACACCATCCGGATGCACTGTCTGTTCACCGGTCGTATCCGCGAGACGCCGCTCTCGGAGGAGGTGACCGTCCCCGTCTACATCTCCCGGGAGACCTGCGACCGCTGTGGCCGCATCGCCGGCGACTACTACGCCGCCATCGTCCAAGTTCGGGGTACCGACCGCAACCCGACGCCCGAGGAGAACGACCGCGCAATCGAAATCGCCGAGGAGTACATCGCCGAGCGGGAGGCGACGGGCGACCGCAACGCGTTCATCACCGAGACCAAGGAGACGAAAGACGGCGTGAACATGAAGATATCGACCAATCAGATGGGTCAGGGCATCGCCCACCGCATCGTCCGGGAACTGGGCGGGTCGGTCTCGGATGCGCCGACGCTCGTCACCGAGGACGGCGACGGCAACGAGGTGTACCGGGTGACCTTCGTCGCCCGCCTGCCACCGTACACCCCCGGCGACGTCATCGACCTCGACGACGGCGACGGCCCCGTCGTCGTCACCAGCGCCCACGGGAACCTCAAGGGCAAGCGGGTGGAGACCGGCGAGCGCTACGAGGCCGACTTCGAGGAGGGCATCGCTCCCGACGCCCGGAAACTCGGGACCCGAGCGGACGCCGAACGGACGACCGTCGTCGCAGTCGAAGACGAGCGTGCGGTGCAGGTGCTGGACCCCGAAACCTTCGAATCCAAGACCGTCCCACGACCCGAGTACATGGACCCCGACGCCGACGAGGTGCCGGTGTTGAAACACCGCGGGGGACTGCACGTCCTGCCCGACGGCGACGAGGAATGACCGGCGACGACGGCAGCGAAGACCTCGCCGCAATCGTCGAGAAACCGCAAACGCAAGCCGCCATCGACGCACTCGGCGAGGAAGGCGTCTACGACTCCGGCCGGAGCGTCGAACCGTACGACGACGGCCACGTCGCGATTCCCGTCGTCGAAGCGCCCGATTCGACGACCGTCGTCGACGTACGCCCCGTCGAGCTCCCGCGTCGGGAGCGCGGCCTCGATGATCTGCTGGCCGACCGCGGGTT
>JBMCDV010000133.1:0-4962 GCA_048618255.1 Natronomonas sp.
TTCGCTGGCGAAACGCTCGCGGTCGAGACGTGGCTCGACGCCGTCGGCGCCCCTTACGACGACCTCGGTCGGACCGGCCGGCGCATCTGGAATCTCGTTCGGCTGTTCAACGTCCGGGAGGGGTTCGACCGCGCCGACGACGCGCTCCCCGAGGTCGTCGACCCCGAGGAGTTGTCGGTCGAGTTCGAGGCGACGCTCGACCGCTACTATGCGGCCCGCGGCTGGAGTGAAGCCGGCATCCCGGCTCAAGAGACGCTCGACCGCCTGGACCTGCTCGAAGCGGTCGACGAGGAGACGCCCGTGGCGTCGAACCCCATGACACTCGACGATGACTGACGAAATCGACCTCGACGATATCGAGACCGAATCAGAATCGGAGCCCCGAAACGACGGTGACTGGCTCTGGCGCGACGACGCCGACCAGTCCCCGCCGGAACAACCCGACTTCCAGAGAGCCGAATCGGGAGCTCGGAGTGCGAACCCGGAGGACGGAAGTGTCGCTGACGAAGGAGGTAATTCCGGGGCGGTTCCACACGTCCCCCACGAGAACAAGGACAGGCCAGCAGGCATCCCCGTCGAAGGGGGCGGTTCGGGCGGTGGTGCCGGCCGGACTGCGGAAGCCGAGTCAGCACGCCGGGAACCGTCGGAGGGCGACCGCCAGCAGGCGTCCGGTCCACACGGCGGCGACGCCGACGACATGACGCTCGCGCTCACCTACGAAGCCGCGAAACGGCTGGAGAACCCCGCCTACGTCTTCGCGGACGCGGCGGAATGGGCCGACTGGCTCGGTCTGGTCGGCGAGGTACCGGCCCACGTCATCAACCGATTCCAGCGAGAACACACCGTAGACGTGGATTTCTTCAGCGGAAGCGGAACCGGTCCCACCGAACGCCTCGCGGAGATAGACCGCCACTCGATGTTCTACGCCGAGCGGTTCGTTCTCGTCGGCGTTCCCGAGGAGGCGGGGTGGGCACCCGACGGCTGGGAGTTCCTCCCGCTGGAGGAGGCCGCGGAGAAAGCCGAGTGGGTAGTGGAGTAAACTTTTCATCCTCGGCCACACAACAGTCGTGTGGTGAGTTACCATGGGACTCAGGACTGCGATTCAACAGACGCGGTGGATAACGTTCGCGGCACTCGCGGTCGCGATTTGGTCGATCGTCGTCTGGTTCGAGGTGTTAGGGTCGATAGAGTGGGCGTCGATGGACTACATCGGCCGGGCCGCCCCCAGTGGGGTCGTCGGGTTGGTCGTCCTCGGGGCCTTCTTCGCGTTGCTCATCGTCCTGTTCGGCGAACTGGGCGAAGAAGAGCCGTCGCCGGAGAGTTGGCCACCCGAATGACGTACTTCGAGTGCACCGACTGCGGACAGATGGGCAACTTCGCCCGGATGGAGCGGTCGGAACTCCGCCAGCAGTGTCCGGTGTGTGAGGAGGAAACCGTCTGGACGACCGCCTTCGAGGCCGAGGAGGGAGCGTCGTTTTGATATCCTTCGAGGTCAGCGACCGGCTGTACGACGCTGCCGAACAGTGGGGCGAGGCGCGTCTGGAGGACATCGACGACGCACTCGAGACCAAGGTCGAACAGGCGCTGTTGGAGGTCGAGCACCTCGTCTCGGGGGCTCACGAGGTGGAGTTCGAACTCGAGGGGAGAACCGTCCACCACGAACCGACCGACGAGTTGGCGGCGTTCCTCGAAACGCAGGCTGCCTCGGCCGACATCGAGGCCTCGGACGTACTCGCGATGTACGTCGACCTGTTCGCACGGGTGTTCCTCGACGAGGCCGACCGACCATCCAACGCACCGCCGACGGGGTAGCCCCTCGACGGGATGCCGCACAAAACTTAATACCGTCTCGGGAGTATGCCACGATATGGCACACAAGGACGGCGAATGGCGTCCCAAAGGCGCAACCGAGACGTTCGACGGCTTCGAAGTGTGGGACCACGGGGTCTGGCCGAACGAACTCCCAACCGGCGAAGTCGACGGCGACGTTTCCCTCGAGGAGTAAGGACTACGGCGAAAACGCAGGAAACGCCCGGTCGGAACGCGGCGGTACGTAGAAGTTCGCCCGCGACTCCACCTCGATGAAGTTCAGCAGGCCGTTGTTTTTCCTGTCGGTCACTTGGTCGTGTTCGTTCCGCAGGAACCACCCGTTCATCGCCTTTCGCGTGGCGGCGAAGTCGTCGAGCGACGCCTGAAACGACAGGAAGTGGACGCCAGCCCGACCGCCGTCCGTCGTGTTGAAATCCCGGCGCAGGATGACCGGTTCGCCGTCCTCTCGCGCCCGAGCAACCTTCTCGTGGTGGCCGACGACGCCGAACTCCGCGGCGTGGTCGAAGGCGCTGTCGGCAAACGGCACGGTGTCGGTCAGCGCGTCGACGTCGGACGGCGAGAAGTCGGGTGAGAACATCCGAGCGACGCGCTCTTGGTCGGCCATCGCCCACCAGTCGTCGAGTGATTCCGAGAGATGTGAGAGATGCATCGTCGTCCCGCCGTCGAAGCGACCGTCGTCGAGAGCCCCGCCGTCGATGGTGATGCGGTCCTCGCTCGGTTGTGTGCCCCGCCGCATCGACATGAACCCGGTGAACATGGGTGCCTCCTGGGGGATATCGTTCGGAACGCCCTCGGCGTCGGTGTGTTCGGCTGGAAGGCCCGTTCCGTGGAACCCGGTTCGACGGCCGGCAATCGAGAACACCTCCCCGAGTCGGGCTTCGAGGTCCCGCCCTTCGAGGGGGTCGGACTCCGAGAACAGCGCCGTCTCCGTGCGGACCAGATGTGAGGGCACGTCGGCGGCGAGTACGAGGGCGGCGTCGTACGAGAGGAGGTCGGGGTCGTCCGTCCGCGACAGCACCTCCGGCTTGCGAATCGGCGAGGCACCCAACTCGCCGATTCGCTCGAAGTAGTCGGTTCCCCACGCCAGCGCGTGGAGGAGTCCCTCCGGCGACCACTCGTAGGTGGCTTCCACCTCGCGCATCGCCGTCTCGACGGTGTCGGCTGCCTCGACCGACGGCTCGGCATCCAGCTCCAACAGTAGTACCCGGTGGTGACGCGGCGGATGGCGGTTACCGTGTTCGTCGGCGTGCAACGCGGCGTCCCACGCGTGCTGGCGGTCGGGTACCTCGTGGGGATTCGGCGGGAGCGACACCGGCGACTCCCGGCGCCGCGACAGCAGCGTCGAACAGCCCGGAATCGTCGCGGCGCCGACGGCAACCAGCCGCCCGAGGAGACCGCGTCGCGACGGCATGCGCTGGGGTACGTCTGGACGAACAAAAGCGTTTTTCGCGGCTCGATGAACTGTTCGGCCCACTTCGTGACAGAAACGATTGGGTTTCCACAAGGATTTAGACTGAGGATTCACAACTATACCCATGGTCAATGGTATCGCACATGTCGGAACGACCCCCCAGGCGTCGTTGACCTCGCTCGTCGTTCTCGGTCTCGGATTCGTCGCCATCACCGTCGTCGCCTACGACGCCTACAGAGAACACTGGTGTTGACGATGGCCGTCGAAACGGATTCCGACGCGACGGCTGAGTTCGGTGTCGAACGGGGTTTGAGCTACGTTCGCGCGGCCGTCTACGTAGTCGCGGCGCTCATCGGACTGTCGCTTCTGGTCGTCGGTACCGTCGCCGTCATCGCCGGGCTGAAGGGAACGTGGCACTGGTCTATTCACCTCGAATCGACCATCAGATACATGTCGGCGCTGGTGAGCTACCTGCTGGCAGCGCTGGTTCCGCTGTTCGGCATCCTCGTCGTCGGGCGGTGGTACGATGGGTGAGATGAGTACCGCGGCGCTGACTGCCGCGGTCGGTGCCTTGCTCGCGGTGGTCGCCGGCGTCGGCGTCGTCTCGCTGTTCGCCGAGTGGCGGGGCGTCTGGAGTAGTTACTTTCTGATGGAACGGACGATTGCGGCCGGTGCGCCCCTCGCTGCGGTCCTCGCGGGGCTGGCTCTGCTGTCGGGGTTCGTCGTCGTCTACGGCGCTACGTAGGCACTTGCTGGGCGACGAGTTCGTCCTCGAAGTCGACGAATCCGACGAGCACTTCCGCGCTGGCGAGAAAGAGGTTTGTCTCCGCGTCGCCCTCGTCTAGCTCCGATTCGATAGTTTCGAGGAACGGTTCGTGCCACGTCTGGAGATGCTCGTCGATGAACACGCGCTCGTAGTTGAAAGCGGCCTCCTCGCCGCGGCGCTGGCGGTCGACGAGGTTCCGGAGGAACGCGAGTTCGACCGCGACGTGGTCGTTCTCCTCGGGGTAGTCGTCCGGTGGTGTCCACCCGGCCGCCGAGTAGGCGGCTTCGACGGTTGTGAGTCCCTCGCCGATGAGTTCGGTGTCCTCACGGAAGTACGTCTCGTGGGGTAACGCCGGCGGTCGCGGCCCCACGAACAGCCGGGTGTACTCCGTCCGGAGTTCGTCGGCTACCGCCTCGACCGGGCGGGACCGGTTGGCTTCGATGAACGCCTCGAGGCGCCCGAAGCCGCGGTCCATCCGCTCGTTGATTTCGTCGTCGGGGACGGCCACGTCGCCGGAGAACAGCCGTCCGAGGAACTCCTCGCTCGGGGCGTCGTAGAACACCTCGATGAGGAAATCTATCACTTCCAGTCGGGCCTCGTAGATTCGTGTGTCGTCCATCAGTCCTCACCTCGTTCGAACAGCAGGTGCGTCCGGCAGTCCCCACAGTACTCGAAGACCGAGTGTGAGGCGTCGGGGGCGATACCTTCGACGACGTCGCCGACTTCCCCACGAACCATCTCGACGGTGCCGGCGGAGGCGAACGGTTTCCCACAGCGGGCACACTCCTGCATCTCGCCGTCGTAGACGCGGGTCCACGCGGTTCCGAGTTCCGCCGGGACGCCGTCGGGGGGTTCCTCTCGGTGTTCCGGCAACAGCGACAGCTCCAACCCGTCCTGCATCGTAATCGCCGTCTCCGGACAGCCCTCCTCACAGAGCCCGCAGTTGACACAGCGC
>JBMCDV010000134.1:0-4923 GCA_048618255.1 Natronomonas sp.
CCGTAGCCGAGCGCTTCGACCGCGAGTGGGACTGTCCGAACTGCGACGGGGACCTCCGTGTTCTCAGACGTGGCGGACTCATCGCCGGCTGTGAGAACTACCCAGACTGCGACACCGGATTCTCGATACCGGACGGAACGGTCGCGGGACGGTGTGGCTGTGGGCTTCCACGGTTCGAGACGGCCGGCGGAGAGCGGTGTCTCGACTCCGGATGCGACGCTTCACCATGATAACCAAATCGCCCGAGCGACCGTAGCGGCTATACGCCCACACCCGCCAACCCTCACACGATGGAAGGACACCTCACCGACGGCGTCGTCGAGGTCGGCGCCAACGGCCGCGAGCGCTACTACGACTCTCGCGGCTACGGTCGCCCCCGGGGTGACGGGGTCGCCCTCTCCCGCGTCGAGGCCGCTCACCTCCTCTATCGTGGGGACCTCGATTCGGTCGACGGCGAGGCTTTCGCCGGCTTCCTCACCGACCACGACGACATCGTCGTCGACTTCCTCGTCTACCGAGACCTGCGGGACCGGGGGTTCTATCTCTCGGTCGCCCGCGAGGACTGGGTCGACGCCGACGAGGACGTGGACTTCGTCGTCCATCCGCGTGGAGACGGGCCGTGGGACGGCTCTGTCGAACACCGGGTCCGCGTCGTCGGCGAACGGGCGTCCGTCGAACTCACGACGCTCGGTGACGCCGTGTTGGCAGTTGTCGACGAGGAGAGCGAAATCACGTACCTCGAGACCGACGCTCCCGACGTCACCGGTTCCAGCGGCCTCGCTCTCGACGACGCTGTCGAGGGGGTCCTGCTCGAGGACCGGGTGCTTTGCTGGGACCCGGTCGAACCGCTCTACGAGCGTGGCTTTTACGGTCAGCGGATGGGTCGCGACGACGACACGCTCCAGTTGTCGCTTCTGGAGGCCGCCCATCTCGTCGAGACGGGCGTTCTCTCGATTGCTGGTGGCACCGAGGCGGTCATCGAGCGCGGCCGGGCCGTCGAAGGGGAGCGATTCGACCACCGGCTGACGGTGTACCGTGAACTCCGACAACGGGGCGTCGTCCCGAAGACCGGCTTCAAGTTCGGTTCGGATTTCCGAACCTACGCCGACGTGGAGTCGGTCGACGACCTGGGCCATTCGGAGTTGCTCGTCCGGGTGTTGCCGGTGGATGCCGAACTGTCTCCCCGGGATTTGGCGCTCGACGTTCGGCTGGCTCACGGCGTTCGAAAACGGATGGTGTTCGCGCTCGTCAACGACGGAACGGTGACGTGGCGTTCGGCCGCGCGGCTGACGCCCTGAAGTCAGACGAGGACGTGAACGTAGCGCGTCAGCGACCGGTGAACGCGGCGGTCGAACCGCGATTCGACGGTCCAGCCGGCGGCCTCGGCGGCGTCGCCCCACGGGCGGTCGCCGACGACGACGGCACGGCCGGCGACCCGCCGGACTTCGCGAAGGGCGTCGCCGACGAGCGATTCCAGCGAGACGCCCTCGATTTTCGACTGGCGGCCGTAGGGGGCGTCGAAGACGGCGCCGTCGAAACCCCCGTCGGCGAACGGGAGTCGCGTCGCGTCGCCACGAACGACGCCGAAGGAACCGAGGTAGTGGGCGAGGTTTTCCCGTGTGCCCTCGACCATCTTCCGTTGGGCGTCGACGCCGACGACATCGGCGCCGGCGAGACCCGCTTCGACGAGGATGCCACCGGTTCCACACATGGGGTCGAGCAGGCGGGCATCGGGCCCGGCGCCGGCGATGTTGGCGAGCGCGCGGGCGTCCATCGGGTCCATGCTCCCCGGTTGGAAGAAGGGCTTGTCGGTCGGTTGTCGGGTCGTGAAATCCCGGGGTGTCTCGGCTTCGAGCCAGCCGAGGGCGGCCGTCTCGGAGAACAGCGCCACCAGCGTGTGGTCCGGGTCATCGAGGTCGACCTCGAATCCGCGGTCGACGAGTACGGACCCGAGGCGGCGTTCGATGACTTGGGTGTCGATGCCGGTGCGGCCGCGCACGTCGCGGGCACGAACGGCGACGGTTCCGACTCGGTCGATGCTCGCGGCATCGAGCAGGGCGACGGCGTCGTCGACGGTGGGGTCACACGTACCGACGAGTCGACAGATTCGTCTGGTGTAGGCCAGCGTTTCGGGCCGAACGACGCCCCGTGCGGTCGCGAGACCGGGCGCCAGCAGCTCGACT
The DNA here is from genome assembly GCA_048618255.1 of Natronomonas sp. GTDB lineage: Archaea > Halobacteriota > Halobacteria > Halobacteriales > Haloarculaceae > Natronomonas. Next base: position 2,184 of record JBMCDV010000134.1, read on the forward strand.
GCCGAACAGCGGCTTTCGGCCTCACGGACCGCGAAGCCGTCGTCGTCGCCGGCCAACTCCAGGAGGTACACGCCCGCAGGTGGCCACCGACGGGAAATAAACGGCCCGGTCGGGTGTCGTTCCTGCGGTGCGTGGGGAACGACCACCCACATTTATAAACCTTAAATACGTGTTTTAAGTCGAGTTATGCAGGACCCCAAGGAGACTATCAATATCGAGAACGTCGTTGCCTCGACGGGGATTGGCCAGGAGCTCGACCTCCAGAGCGTCGCCATGGACCTCGAAGGCGCCGATTACGACCCCGAGCAGTTCCCCGGTCTCGTCTACCGGACACAGGAGCCGAAGTCCGCGGCACTCATCTTCCGTTCCGGGAAAATCGTCTGTACGGGCGCGAAATCCACCGACGACGTCCACGAGTCGCTCCGTATCGTCTTCGACAAACTCCGTGAACTGGAGATTCAGGTCGACGAGGACCCCGAAATCGTCGTCCAGAACATCGTCACCAGCGCGGACCTCGGTCGCAATCTCAATCTCAACGCCATCGCCATCGGTCTCGGCCTGGAGAACATCGAGTACGAACCCGAGCAGTTCCCCGGTCTCGTCTACCGTCTCGACGACCCCGACGTGGTCGCGCTGCTGTTCGGCTCCGGCAAGCTCGTCATCACCGGCGGCAAGCAGCCCGACGACGCCCGCGAGGCAGTCGACAAAATCGTCTCCCGGCTCGAAGAGCTCGGCCTGCTCGACGGCTGACGGAGAGCGGCAACTACTCCCGTGACGGCTCCCTAATTCCGGTATGCTTCCGCTGCAGGTGGAGTTCGTCGGCGGCGGCCCGCTCGCGCTCGCCGTCGCGTTCCTCGTCGGGACGCTGTTTTCGGCCGTAACGCTACATCTCGCCGCGCTGTGGGTGCTCGGCGACGAACCACACCAGCGCGCCGTGAAAGCCGCCCCCGCCCCCGTCGTCGTCGCGATGCTGTTCAGCCAGTACAACGGCGCCGTCATGGTCGCGCTGTCGTTTCTCACCGCCGTTGTCGTCGTTCGGTACGTCTACGAACTGAACGTTCGCGGAGCGGTGCTCCTGTCGGTGTTTTACTTCTCCATTACCACGATATTCGCCTTCGCGTTCGGCAACATCTTCCTGACGTGAGCGGCGGCCGCCCTCACTCGTTTTCGATGTCGATATCGCAAGTCGATTCGCCCTCCCGCCAGACGAGATGCAGCTGCATTGACGGGTCTTCCATCTCGGCCAGTTCGGAGCTGTCGAGGTCGTGTGTGTACTCCCACTCGGCGTTCTCGCCGGCGTCGACATCGAGCCGAACCTCGGTTTCGGGCGAGTAGGCGATTCGCGGGCCGACCCGGTTTATCGCGCCGACGAACTCCCCGTCGACGTCGGCGGTGTTCTCGACGGTTACAGTTGCAGTCACCGTCTCGCCGACGGTCGCGGAGTCGGGGGCCTCGAAAGTCACGTCGAAATCCGCCGGCGGCCGATTGAGTCGTTCGAGAACGGCGTCATCGACTGTGTGTTCGCCCCCGTCCCACGTCAGCGTCGCCGACTCGGCGTCGAGCGGCTTCGGGACGTAGGCCGCAACCCACCCCGAAGACGGCCCGGGGTCGCCGTTCTCGCTGTCACTGGTGCTGGGCGTCGGCCCTCCCGAGGCCGGTTCGTAGGCTTCACCGAACGTCTCCAGTTCGAAGCCGCCGTAGATGTCCGTCGTCGCCTCATATTGCTCCCCTCCCGCCTCGATGGCGAACGACGAGACCGGGTGCTCTTCGGATGCTTCGACCGAGATGTCGGCGACGACCAGTTGCTCGTCTCGGTCGCCGTAGACGCCGTAGGAGTCCGGCGAGTTCAGCGTCACGACGGCCGGCGTCGCAGTGATATCCTTGACGGTTACGTCCCCATTGCCGCCGTTCCCGTTACCGTCGCTCGTCGGCTCGCCATCGGAGAGACAACCGGCGAGCGCTGTCCCCGCGACGGCGGTACCGAGCGCTCGAAGCGTTCGTCTGCGTGTCGGGTTCATACGCGAGGATAGGTGTTTCTCGGGTGAGGGCTTTGTGTAAGCTAAAACGACGGTTTCAGTAACGGCTGTTCAGGGAACGAGCCGCTCGATTTCGGTGACGAGAATGTCGCTGGCGCCGGCGTCCTTCAGGTCGGGGATGACCTCGAACACCTTCCGCTCGTCGACGACGACGTGGACGGCGAGGGCGTCGCTGCCGGCCACGTCCATCACCGTCGGCCCGCCCATCCCGGGAATCACGTCCTCGACGTCCTCGAGGGCGTCCTCGGGGACGTTCATCATCAGATAGCGCTTGTCGTTGGCGTCGAGGACGGACTTGAACGCCGTCTTGACCTGCTTGACCTTCGGGTCGTCGGCAACGTCGGGGTTGGCGAACAGCCGTACCGACGAGGACAGCACCTCGTCGATGACTTCGAGGCGGTTCATCCGCAGGGTCGTCCCCGTCGAGGTGATGTCGACGATGGCGTCGGCCATCTCGACGTGCGGGGTGAGTTCGGTCGCGCCCGTCACCTCGACCACGTCCGGCGAGACGTCGGCGTCGTCGAAGAACTCGCGCGTGATTCGCGGGAACTTGGTCGCCACCGTCTTGCCCTCGAGGTCGGCGACGGTCTCGACGTCGCCGTCTTCGGGAGCGGCGAGGACGAGCCGACAGCGACCGAACGCGAGGTCCAGTAGCTCGGCGATCCCCTCGTTGCCCGACTCTCGAACCTGATCGAGGCCCGTGA
>JBMCDV010000135.1:0-4920 GCA_048618255.1 Natronomonas sp.
GTCATGTACTCCTCGTGGTCGGGGTCGATTCCCGACGGTCCGGTTCCGACCTTGATGTCGAGGTAAACGAGGGTGTGCAAGCCGCGCTCGCGGTTGTCGGCGATGGTGTCGAGGACGCTGCCCGGAACGCCGTCGGCACCGTGTGCGTAGGGGAACGGGAGCGTAGTCGCCTTCCCGAAGCGGTAGTTCTGGAGGCCGGTCAGCGAGGCCGCGGCCGCCTCGGCTGTCGTCCCGTGGACGACCTGGGTCTCGATGTCCCGCTCGGCGGCCCGGAGTCGAAGGTCGACGTGGGTGGTGGAAATCATCGTGTCGCCGGCGGTGAGAAAGACGGCGACACCGTCTTCGGCGGCGTCGAGTATCGGGCCGGGGTCGGATTCGACGCCGGGGCGGTCCCGGACTTCGATGTCGGTGTCGTGGTAGGATTCGAGGTCGGAGACGCTCGCTCCGGCGAGTTTGCTGGTGTAGAACTCCGCGAAGACGCGGTCGGCCGACCGAATCGCCTCCCGGCCCTCGACGGTTATCGAGCGTTCGTCGTAGAGGCCGAGACCAACGAAAGTGAGCATACCTCCGTTCGGGGGGCCGCGGTCAAAAACGCCGCGTTCGGCGGACGCAGAAACGTCAGGCTTACCGCCCGGCGCCGCCGACCGCCCGTAATGACCGTTCCGTGCGTTCGCGTCCCCCGAGAGCGCGGCGAGGAAACCAGACAGCGACTCGCCGAAGCGGACGCTATCGCCGACGGGTACGAAATCGAGGTCGTCGACGGCGACATCTACATCCCCGTCGAGGAGTCACTCGACCCGACCGCGGTCGACGGCGACATCGTTTACCGAGATGCTCCGGTCCGAGAGGGACAGACGCTCCCGAAGGACCTGCTCGGTTTCGACCCCTCCTACGAGCGACTCGGCGAGATAGCCATCATCGACGAGGACGACGACGAACGCGCCAACGAGATTGCCGACGCGCTCATGGCCTCGGATTTGCCCATCGAAACGGTCGTCAACCGCGCCTCGCCCATCGAGGGTGAACTCCGGGTTCGAAACTGGGACGTACTCGCCGGAGAGACGACCGAAACCGTCCACCGCGAGTACGGCTGTGCGTTCGAACTCGACATCGCACACGTGTTCTTTTCGCCCCGGTTGGCCACCGAGCGCCATCGGGTCACCGAACAGGTCGAGTCGGGCGGGCATTTCTTCGACATGTTCGCCGGCGTCGGGCCGTTCGCCATTCCCGCCGCGAAGCGAGGCGCCGACGCAGTCGGTGTCGACCTCAACGAGGCCGCCGTCGAGTACCTCCGCCGGAACGCCGAGCGAAACGGCGTCGAAGACCGCGTGACCGCCATTGCAGGTGACGTTCGGACAGTCGAGGGGTACGACGACTGGGGCGACCGAATCGTGATGAACCTCCCACACAGTGCCGACGAATTCCTCGACACTGCCGTCGGACTCGCCGGCGACGACTGTGTGATCCACTACTACGATATCCAACATGACACCGACCCGTTCGGCCCCGGCGAGGCCGCAATCCGCGAGGCCGCCGAACCGGCCTACGAGGTCACCGTCGAGACGCGACACGACGTGCGGTCGTACGCGCCCCACGAGCGCAACGTCTGTCTCGACGTTCGGCTTCGTCGCTCTCGCTGAGTGAAACGCCCCCAATCGTTTGGACGCGTTTGTCAGAACCCCTTTACTGTGATGTGAGAACCGTCGTAGTAACCAGGGGTTCCCCAGAATATGCGTACCGAATCGACAACCACGGAGCGTGTTCGTTCGCTGCTGTTGGTCGCCGTGATGATTTGTTCTCTCGTCGGTGGCTCCGTCGCAGTGGCAGGGTCGGCGACGGCCGACCTCGACACGTCGAGTGACGGAACGAACAGCACCGAGAACACGTCCGAAACGGACAGTGGAACGAACACGACAGAATCGAACGAGACAACCGAAAACGAAAGCCGAACACACTCCGGAGAGGCGACGGCCGGACCGGATAGCGTCGGCGTGACTGCGGGGGCGGATGAACAGCCGGCAATCGCGACCGCCGATGCCGGACCGGCGACGCTGCGGTTCACGGAAGACGAGGCCAACGGCTTCCCGGCCGACGGGACGGCGACGCTGACGCTTCCCGAAGGCAGCGGCGTGACGTTCGACACCGAGGCGAGTTCGGTCTCGGTGACCGCAACCAACGCGACGGTCTCGGAGACGACGCTGTCGGAACGAAAGCTCTCGATTACGGTCGATACCGACGACGGAGCCGAGACCGAAATCGCCGTCGACGGGCTTCGGTTCGTCGCCGCCTCGGATGCGACGGCCACGGAGGCGACGTGGTCGTTCGGGAACGCGACCGGGACCACGACTGTCGAACCGGAGCGAATGACGGCCGCCGGGTTCGGCTCGGTCGCCGCGCGCGGCATCGACGGCGGCCCCGACGGCGGCACCGGGTTCTCCCTGCAACCCGACCAACAGGAGGCCCGAACCAACGGCTTCCACGAGCGGGGCGACTTCGTCGGCGTCTTCATCGACGAGGCGTACGCCGACCGACTCGCCTTCGACCGCTCTTCGGTCGACGACCTCGAGATTCGAACCAGCAACCGATGCCACAGGGACAACCTCGCCGAATCAACGGGCACCAGAAACGCCTACGTCCAAGACGACGTGCTGTTCTTCAGAGTCTACTGCCAACTCGACCACGACGACTATCTCACCGTCCAGAACGTGCGGTTCAACGTGACGGATGCAACTGCGGACGAGACTCCCGATTTCGATGCGGCACTCGACGTGAAGTACGACCCCGTGAACAACACCGATTCGACCCGTGTGGCGGCCGACGGGGACAACCGACTCTCGGTCCGCTCGCCGACCGTCGAGGGGGAAAACACCTCGGTCGAACGAGGTACGAACGCCACCGCCGGCGACGAACCGGTGTCGGTTACGGTCTCCGACGAACACGGCGGCATGGTCGCCGATGGGAGTCAACTCACGGTCTCGCTGACCGGCGGCGACGGCGTCTCGTTCAACGACTCTCAGAGCGTCGAAGTCGTCGCGGAGAGCGATTCCTTCACCGCGACGGTCGCCGACGTAACGCCGGATTCGATAGTTCTCGACGTTGACGGCGACAGTTCCGCGGGCGATTCCCTGACGATTCGGGGGGCGAACGAGAGCGGCCTCACCTTCGATGTCGGTGGGAACGCTTCCGACACCGATTTGACGGTGACGACCAACGCCGGTGGCGACGACGTGACCCAATCGGCGGGAAGCGTCGCAGTTGTCGATTCGAAATCCGGAGCAGGTGGCGGGGACGACAAAAACAGCGACGGTGACGATGGTGGCGAGGACGATGGCGGTGAGGATGACGGTGGCGAGGACGATTCGAGTGGCTCCGGTGACTCGAATCCGAGTTCAGGTGGTAGCAGTGGCACTAGTGGCGGCGGTGGTGGAGGCGGTGCTCCCGCCGACGACTCCGAAGAGTCGACGCCGACCCCGACGGCTACCCCATCCCCGACGCCAACCCCGACGACCGAGGCGTCGACGCCAACCTCGACGGCCACACCGACCTCGACAGCGTCCGGCGGCGAGCGGACGGCGACGCCCGCCGATACCGAAACGGAGACACCGACGCCGACTGCCGCCCCCAGCGGCAACGGTGCTGGTGGTGCCGGCCTGCTCAACGAAGCCGCTGGTTTGAGCGGGTCGCCGGAGACGAACGCCATCTTCGCAGCCGCGATTGCTGGGCTGCTGCTCGTCGTCTCGGGTGTTCGCCTGTATCGCCGCAACGATAGCCTGTAGCCGGGGGCGCCGCTCGAAGTAGTTCGCAACCCTTATTGCGATTATCCTCCCACGATGGAGTAGACGCGCCGGAGTAGCTCAGCTGGCAGAGCGATTCCTTCGTAAGGAATAGGTCGAGGGTTCAAATCCCTCCTCCGGCTTCTTCTGCCGACCGTAACGAGACGAATAGCCGCGGGCGTCGTTCGAATCAGAGGGCGTCGCTTCGACCGTGGTTCGGATTTCGCTGCTTTTGTCTCAGCTGAACCAACCGAGAAGACCGAGCACCCACCGTCCGATTTCGGAGGCGGTGAACAGCGCCCCTTCGAGCCGAGACAGGACTCGGTTCGTCCAGAGTGCGGCGACCACGAACCCGGAGACGACGGCCAACCACGCGAGCGTCTCCAGTGCGATTCCGCTCACGACGAGCGGTCGAACCAGCGCCGAGACACCGAGGATTCCCGTGACGTTGTATATGTTACTCCCGATGACGTTCCCGACGGAGACGCCGAGACTCCCGCGACGAATCGCGACGAGTGAGACGGCGAACTCCGGAGTCGAGGTGCCCGCAGCGACGATCGTTCCGCCGACGACCCACTCGGAGATGCCGACCCCTCTGGCGAGTTCGGACGCCGCCAACACCATGAAGTTGCCGCTGACGAGTACCAGTGCCAACCCTGCGATGAGGAATACGACGTTCCGTCCACGGAAGGAAACGCGGTCGGTAACCGTCCGGGTGACGGGCGTCTCGCCTGTCGACCCCGATTCGGAGTCCGTCGAGGGACCTCCCGCACGAAGCAGGTACGCGATATAGAGGACCAACAGCCCGACGAGAATTCCGCCCTCGGTTCGGGAAACTGCCAGGTCGAAGATGACGACACCACTGGCGGCGACGCTTCCGAGCAGTGCGAGGCCGTCGCGGTGAAGCAGCGATTTTGTAATCGGAATCACCTTCAGCATCGAGACGACCCCGAGAATGAACGCCACGTTGTAGATGTTCGAACCGAGGACGTTGGCGACGGCGATGTTGCCGAGTCCCTCGAGAGCGGCGTCAACCGAGACGGCGAGTTCTGGCGTCGAGGTGCTCATCGCTACGACGGTGAGGCCGATGGTCAGGTCGGAGAGACCGACTCCCCGAGCAAGCCGAACGGCGGCATCCACCAACAAG
>JBMCDV010000136.1:0-4890 GCA_048618255.1 Natronomonas sp.
CGCGCTGGCCCGAATCCGGGTCGTCGATGTCGCTGATATCGAAGACGCCGTACTCGTTGACCTTCAGCCCCATGTCGATAGCGCGGTTCCGGACGGCGACGTTGTGGTCCTTGCTGCCGGTGAAATACTGGAGGGCGGCCCCGAACTCCTCGTCGACGACCACGCGCAAATCGACCCGCATGCCGTTCTTTCGGACCGAGGCTTTGCTCGTGCCGGCCTCGATGACCGTCCCGGCTTCCTCCCAGGACTCGAAAGCCTCGACGACCGCGTCGGCGTCGTCGCTGCCGACGAGGACGTCGATATCGCCGATGGTGGGCCGCCAGCGTCGCAGCGACCCCGCTACGTCGACGCGCTCGACGGCATCGAGGCTCTCGAAGAACGCCAACACCCGGTCGGCGACGGGACGTGCCTCCCCCAGCAAGCTCCGCGCTCTGGACTCCCGGGCGAACGGAATTGCCTCGAGTATGTTCTCCTCGGTCTTTGCCCCGAACCCACTCACCTCGCGTATCTCGCCGGCCTCGGCGGCGGCTTCGAGGTCCTCTAGGGTCTCCACGCCGAGGGCGTCGTACAGCGCCGCGACGGTCTTGGGGCCGACACCCTCGACGGCGGTGAGCGCGTTCATTTCGACCGGCAAGCCATCCCTGAGTTCTTCCAACTCCTCGATTTCGCCGGTGTCGAGATACTCGACGATTTTCGAGGCGATGGCGTCGCCGACATCTTCGATTTCCTTGATGGCTTCCTCGCCGCCCTTCTCGCGGAGCGTCTCGACGGCGACGGTGTGACCCCGGACGCTGTCGGCGGCTCGGCGGTAGCTGTTCGGCTTGTAGTCGACGTCGCGGGCTTCGAGGTGGTCGGCGAACTCCTCTAACAGCGCCGCGATTTCGGCGTTCCTGCTCATGGCTGTGGTTATCGTACCGCCGGTCCGTCGTCGTCGCGGCCCGTCGCCTGCTTCAGGAAGTCCATCCATCGTTTCGTGTCGGCGGCCTCCTGTCGCTTCGCCTCGGCTTCGACGCTCCCCGCGTCGAGGTTCTCCAGGGCCTCCAGTGCCCGGTCGATGCCGATGATGGCGTCGGCCAACTCCTCGCCCGTCTCGAAACTAATCTCGCCCTCCTCGATTCGCTCTTTCCGTTCGAGGCGCTCCCGTCGGAGGTTCCGCTTGGCCTGTTCGACTCGGTCGCGCTCGCCGGTCGGTATCGAATCGAGGCGCTTGATTTCGAAGACGAAGGACTGCAGTTCGACCTCCTCGCCCTGCACGTCGATGCGATCGGGGATGTCGACGCCGAGCGTCGCGCTCTCGCGGCCGATGCGTTCGAGGAGCTGTTTCCGCTCGTACTCCTGCACGTCTCGACGTGGGGGTTGGAGGGGCAAATAACAATCGCTGACGTCGGGTGTCTTCGTTGAGTCTTTGCTTACAGCGGTGTGAACAGTATCTCCGACGCCCTCGGCCGGGAGCGCGTGTCGGCCTTGGCCGACCGTGTGACATGCGCGGCGCTACGCGCCGCGACGTAGGTTCGCGGGCCGTCGGCCCGCGCAACCCGGGGAAGGGCAGGGCTACAGAGGGCCGAACAGTGACATCTTTGGTGGACTGAAAGGGCGAGGCGTGCGAGACGCGAACGAAGTGAGCGTCTCGGTTGGCCGAACGGGGAGCGAAGCGACCCGTGAGGCACGGTGGCGCCGAAGGAGCGACCGCCAGCGGGCCGAGGGCTTTCTCGGTACTGTCGTCCGTTTTCCCATGACTGGCCAAGAACACCAATCCCTGACCGGTCCCCTAGTATCGACGGGTACACAAGCGACGAGTGCCGACCGGCGGTATGAGCGAACTCAGCGTCGAGCCGGTCGAGTCGGTCGACGAATCCGAGGTACCGGTCGGCGTCGACGCCCCGGAGTACGTCCTCTACGGCGGGAAGGGTGGCGTCGGTAAGACGACGTGTGCGGCGGCGACGGGGCTGGCCAGTGCCCGCGACGGGACGGCGACACTGGTGGTCTCGACGGACCCTGCCCACTCGCTTTCGGATACGCTGAACACCGAAATCGGCTCGGAGCCGACACGAATCAAAGACGACATACCGCTGTACGCGGTCGAAATCGACCCCGAAGCAGCCTCGAAAGGGCCGTTCGTCACCGACGATGATGGCCAAGCGGAGGCGGAGTTCGGCGCCGGCGGCGCCGGCAGCACGGATGGTGCGATGGGCGGTCTCGGCGGTCTCGAAGGGATGCTCAGCGGCGGTGACCACCCGCTCGCCGGCGGTGCGATGCCGGGAGCCGACGAGGCGGCGGCGATGCAACTACTCCTCGAATATCTCGATGACCCGCGATTCGACCGAGTCGTCGTGGATACGGCGCCGACGGGACACACCCTGCGGCTGCTCGAACTCCCCGACGTGATGGATTCGATGGTCGGGCGATTGCTCGCCTTTCGCGAGAAACTGTCGGGGATGGCGGGCAGCCTCGGCGGCCTGTTCGGCGGCGGGAGCGACGAGGGGATGGAGGAGGGCGTCGACGATTTACGGGAGTTGTCGTCGAAAATCGAACGGCTCCGGACCGCGCTTCGGGACCCATCTCGGACCGACTTCCGAGTCGTGATGGTACCCGAGGAGATGAGCGTCGTCGAGAGCGAGCGGCTCATCGACCGTCTGGAGGGGTTCGGCATCCCCGTCGGGACGGTCGTCGTCAACCGTGTCAGCGAGGATTTGACCGACGTTGCTGGCTTCGACGAGGAGTGGTTCGTCGCACCCGACACCGAACACTGTGAGTTCTGTCGGCGGCGCTGGGAGGTCCAGCGGTCGGCACTCCAGCGGGCACAGGAACTGTTCCGTGGGCGGGACGTGAAACGGGTGCCGCTGTTCGCCGAGGCGGTGCAGGGCGAGGCGATGCTGGGCGTCGTCGGTTCCTGTCTCGATTAGTCGAGTTGAAACGCCGTCAGAAGGACGGCGATACCGATGACGGCGCCGAGGCCGGCGAGGACGAACTGTCCATCGGCGACGGCCCGCGCCGCCTGTCCGAGCAGGAAGAAGCCGACTACGAGGCCGCCGATTCTCAGAAGCGTCCCTCTGTCCATGGTCGGGGCTGGAAACGGACGGACAAAGCAGCGTCGCTACGCGATTCGGGTGATACCGACGCCGAGAAACAGCACTAACACACCGATGACACCCTGTAGCGTGGCGTTGACGATGTCACCGTGGAGGGCGTTCCGAACCGCGAGGGCGACGAACGCGAGAGCTACGACGACGTGCATTCCGATGACGGCGACGTAGCGGGGTTCCACGCGTAGCCTAACTCCAGCCACTGGCAAAACTATGTCGGCCAGTCGGTATTACCACAACTCGGAGGTCGTTTACGTTCGTCCCGGTCGCACCGCATCTGAGCAGCGCTCCACGGTCGTCGAGGTAACCGTAGCTGTCGTTGTTCTCGAGGACATCGTAGACGGTCGTCGGGTCGGCGACCGTCGAGGCGTCGACCACCGCGCCTGCGGCGTCGGTACTGCCGTCGCCGCCATCGGTGTCGATTGCTGCAAGCACGGCATCCGGCGGGAGGTCGACGGCCCCGGCGAGTGTGAACTCGCAGTTCGGCCCACCGTTGCCGTCACCGGTAACGGTGACCGTCGTCTCGCCACCCGATAGCAACACGGCTGGCGCCTCGACTGGGTCCCCCGAAGCGGCGACTTCGGCGGCTATGGCGGCGTGAAACCGCCCCGCTTCGCTGGCCTCCCCCTCGATTCGCGTCGAGAGGACGCACGTCTCGTAGTCGGCCTCGCGGGCAACGTCGCGAGCGGCGTCCACAGCGTCTCGACCCGAGGCGATGATGTGGTTTTCCACAGCGGTATCGGTCGCTTTTGTCGGCGCTGCGCCTGTAAGCCACGAGCGAACGTCGCCGTCGATGCTGTATCGGTCCAGGACCGCGAGGGCGGCCTCGGGGTCGGTTTCGGTCGGAACCGTCGGACCGCTGGCGATGGTGGCCGGGTCGTCGCCCACCACGTCGCTGACCAGTATGCCGACGACGGTAGCCGGGGCGGCAATGGCCGCGAGACCACCGCCCTTGATTCGCGAGCAGGCGCGTCGAACCGTGTTTATTTCGCCGATGGATGCGCCGGCGTCGAGCAATCCATCCGTGACTGCTCGCACGTGCTCGACGGTGAGTCCCTCGGCGGGTGCACACAGCAACGCGCTCCCGCCGCCGGCTATCGCCGCGAGCACGAGCGTCCCGTCGGTGGCGGCGGCCGCACGTTCCAGGACGGCGGAGGCGCCCGCGACGCTTCCCTCATCCGGCGTCGGGTGTTCGCCCTCCAAGACGGCCACGCGCTCGGGGTCGGCGGTTCGCTCGTTCGTGACGACGACGCCGCCGGTCAGTGTCCCGCCCAGCAGCCTCTCCAGTGCGGCCGCGAGGTGGTCGCTTCCCTTCCCGCCGCCGAGAACGAGAACCTCGTCGTACGCCGAGAGGTCGTATTCGGCATCGCGGACGAAGAGCGTCTCACCCTCGAGCCGGCAGTGTCGCTCGACGGCCCGGGCCGGCAGCGACGCCTCGATGCCGGCCGTCAGGCAGTCGACGGCGAGTTCGTGGGCCGGCGACTCCGTCGGCGGGTCGATGAATGTCACGACGTGTACTTCCGAATCGCCTCGAAGACGCGGTCGCTGACGCGGTCCGGCAGGTAGCTGGCGTAAATCAGCAGTTGGGCGACACGACCGACGACGTAGCGCGGTTCGGGGTCCGGCGTCACCGACGCCTCGACGATGGCTTCGGCGACTTCGGCGGGATGGACCGCGATGGGGCTGTCGGCACCGAACAGCGAGGCGTCTTCCTGGAACTCATAGAGGTCGGCGTAGGCGTCGGTGCGGTCGAGACGGCCGAGTTCGTCGTCGATACCGGACTGGCCGTCGTCGACGACGCGGGCGA
>JBMCDV010000137.1:0-4854 GCA_048618255.1 Natronomonas sp.
CTCGTAACCGGGGCAAGTGGATTCGTGGGAAGTCGCCTCGTTCCAGCACTTCAGCAACGGGGCCACGACGTGGTCGCTCTGGTCAGAGACGTGAATCGATACGACGCCCCCGACGGCGTCGAGGTCGTCGAGGGCGACCTCCTGAACCCGCCAGTCGAGGTGCCGCCCGTCGAGGCTGCGTACTATCTGGTCCACTCGATGGGTACCGGTGGGGACTTCCAATCACGGGACCGACTGGCCGCCCGCACCTTCGTCGACGCAGTCGAGGGCGCCGGCGTCGAACGCGTCGTCTACCTCGGGGGGTTGGGCGACGACCGGGACGAACTGTCCGAACACCTCCGCTCGCGACGCGAGGTCGAACACATCCTCGCCTCGGGCGAGTTCGAACTGACGACGCTGCGGGCCGCCATCATCGTCGGCGAGGGGTCGGCGAGTTTCGAACTCATCACCCAACTGGCAGACCGCCTGCCGATGATGGTGACGCCCCGATGGGTCCGAACCGAGTGCCAGCCCATCTTCGTCGACGACGTAATCGGCTATCTGGTTGGCGTCCTCGATGCTCCCGAAACTGCCGGCGAGACGTTCGAAATCGGCGGTCCGGACGTGCTGACGTATCAGGAGATACTCGAACACACCGCGCGGTTGCTGTCCGGCCGGGCGCCGGTCGTCCTCCCGGTCCCCATCCTCTCGCCGGGGCTGTCGGCGGGGTGGCTGTGGCTGCTGACGGACGTACCACTGTCGGTTGCGAAGCCGCTCGTCGCCGGCCTGCGCAACACCGTCGTCGTCACCGACCGCCGCATCGACGAGTTCGTCGACGTCGAACCGACACCGTTCGACGAGGCCGTCCGGCGGGCTCTCGGCGACCGAGCCATGGTAAGCGAAACGCCGGCCCCGGAGACAGAGGCCTGAATGCGTCCGGAGTACGGGGAGACGTGGGTCTACGAGAGTATCATCGGCGCACTTCCGGGTGTCGACCTCTCACGCGGAACGGCTATCGCCATCCAGTTGGCCGTCTTCGAAACCGCCGTCCTCGCGTTGGCGTGGTACTACGACCTCTGGAACGCGGCCGTAGCGGGAACGGCAGCCGTCGTCGTCGCCGCCGTCGGGAGCGTCGAGATGCTTCGCATCAGTCGCGCCGCGCGAGCGCCCCCCAGCCCGGAGCCCTACCGGCGGCTGCTGTTCGGCTCCAGCGTCGAGGTCGTCCTCGCCGTGTTGGCGTTCGTCGCGCTCGTCACGCACCTGTTCGTCTTCGACCCCGCAGACGGTGGCTCGCTCGTCGAAACGCTGTTCGGCCCCGAGCCGCCGATACTGGTCGTCTACCTGACGCTGTTAATCCTGTGGGACCTCTGTTATCGCATCGGAACCGGCTGGTGGACCGCCGTCGTCGCGCTGTGGCGGTCGGTCCGCTATCGGTTCGACGCCGACGCCGTCGACACGCTCCGCCGAGGCGACGCCGAAACGCTCGGCTTCGCGGTCGTCCAGTTGCTGTTGGTCCCGTTCGTCGTCGACTACCCCGTGTTGCTCGCTGCGCTCGTCGGGCACGTACTGGCCGTGGCGGTGGTCGTCGCGCTGTCGCTCACCCTGCTGACGCTCCGAGAACAGTGATGGGAATCGGTGTAACGATTCGTGTGAGCCGTTACTGTGACTGCATCTGCTTGAACTGATCGAGGAGTGCTTCCGCCGAGTCGCCGGAGTCGTACTCTATGGAGCCTTCGTAGTTCGTCCGCTCGTCGTCGAAGGCGGCATCGACGGTCGAGGCCTTCTGCTCGCGCCGCTCGTGTTCGTCCTCGTCATAGGCACCCATTGACATGGTAACTGTACCCATCTAACGAGTTCTTGGTAATCAATGTAACGGATAATATGAAGGGTTATTTATGTATTCACCACCGGAGGGCTCCGGAATCCCGTCTCCGCCCGGACGGTACCCGTAATCGGTAAACCCGCTGACGCACTACGACGAGTGTGGCAGGTCCCCTCCGCTTCCGCCGGTCCGAGAAGACGTGGACGCGACAGAGCGTCCGCGAGCAGTTACTACGGCCGTTAGAGCAATCGTTCGGCGCACGCATCGAAGAGCCGTGGTTTACCATCGGCGACGACCGTTACGACGCCCTCCGGCTAGAGATGGACAACGGCGACTTCGCGCTGTTCTGTTTCCGACCCGGCCGGGCCTACTGGCTCGGCAACACCGAAACGCCCGAGGCGCTGTGGCGCACCGACAAGGAGACGTTCACCGAGGCGCCGTACGCCGTCTCCCGGTGGGCACAGCGGGAACTCACCGCCCGAATCGAGGTGACCGACCCCTGGCTCGCCGACTACGAGTACGTGACGTGGTTCTTCCTCCCGGTCTTCGGCTCGAAGGACGGCCGGGACAGCACCCGTCGATTCTTCGCCGAGGACGCCGCCGGCTTCCCCGATTCGAGTTCCGAGGACGGACTCGCCTTCTACGAATCGCTGCTCCGAACCGGAAGTCTCGACGCCCACCGATACACGATGGCCTCGAAACTCGGCACCTCCCCGGGATACGACCTCACGCGGATGCGGGCGACGATGGCGGAGTTCAACGTCGCCAAACTCCTCACGGACGCCGGCCTCGACTTCGAACCCGAGGTCGAACAGGACAGCGGCCACGCGCTGGATTTCGCCGTCGACGACGACCTCGTCGAGGTGACGCGGCCGGAACCGCCGGCGCGTCGGTCCCACGCTGACCACCCCGTCGCCGCCGTCAAGGAGACCGGCGGCGCGAAACGGAGCGACCAGTTGGCGAAACACCCCGACTCGGCGCTGTTCATCGACTGTACCTCCTTCACCGAGACGGAGTGGAACGCCGTCGCCGGCGAGCAACCCGGCGTCGGCCACGAACCTACCGTCGTGTTCCGTGCCCGCCCGACCGGCCGCATCGAGGGCTATCGGTACGGGAAACTGCCGTTCGACCTCGACGGCACCCTCAAGTGGGTGTAGCATCACCCGACGGAAGGGTGGGAATCTAAGTACCGGCGCAGCAAATTTTGCCTCATGGAGACGCTGTTGTTGAACCGGGACGACGTGGGCGAAAACGCCCGCATGGAGGAGGTCATCGTCGCCGTCGAGGAGGCCTTCGCGGCCTACCAGTACGGGGACGTACAGATGCCGGCGAAGTCGTACATCGACCTGCCGGAGTACAACGGCGACTTCCGGTCGATGCCGGCGTACATGGCCGCCGACGACTGGGACGCCGCCGGCATCAAGTGGGTGAACGTCCACACGGACAACCCCGGGAAGTACGACCTCCCGACGGTGCTGGGAACGATGATTTACTCCGACCCGCGGAACGCCTTTCCGCTCGCGATTATGGACGGGACGACGCTCACGCGGAAGCGGACCGGCGCTGCGGCGGCCGTCGCCACCGACCACCTCGCGGTCGCCGACGCGACGTCGCTGGGCATCGTCGGCGCCGGCGTCCAGTCGTACACCCAGCTGGAGGCCATCAGCGTCGTCCGGGACATCGACACCGTCGTCGTCGCCGACAAACGTGAAGACGCCGTCGAGGCGTTCGTCGAGCGCTTCGGCGACGAGTTCGACGTTCGCGGCGGGTCCATCGCCGAGGCCGCACAGTGTGACGTGCTCTCGACGGTGACGCCCGTCGAATCGCCCATCGTCTCCGTCGAGGACGTAGGCGAACACACCCACATCAACGCGATGGGCGCCGACGCCCCCGGCAAGAACGAGCTCGACGAAGAAATCGTCGCGAACGCGAAGCTCGTCATCGACGACTACGAGCAGTGTACCCACTCGGGCGAAATCAACGTCCCGTGGAGTCACGGGGTACTGTCCGACGAGGACATCTACGGCGAGTTGGGCGAAATCGTCACCGACGAGAAACTGGGGCGGACCCCCGAGGACGGCGTGAGCGTCTTCGATTCGACTGGGCTGGCGATTCAGGACGTCGCGGCCGCCCACGTCGTCTACGAACGTGCGAACGAGCGGGACAACGGGACGCCCTTCGAGTTGGTCGACACCCGCCTCCGTTAATCCCAGGACACCCGTTCCCTGACGCCACGGAGGGTTCGTGAGAGCCCCCACGCGACCGCCAAGAAGGGCAACAGGGGAATCAAAATCAGGAGCAACGCCACCCCGACGGCGAGCCAGCGTGGCCACCCGTCACCGCTTTCAGTCTCGCCGTTTTCACTGGAAAAGAACCGTATCACCCCGCCAGTCGTGGCCGTTTTGAACATACAGTTCGGTCGGTTTCGAGAAGTATGAGTGTTATCCTCACACCCCCGTGACGTTCTTGGGATGGAAAGGTTAAGGGCCGGACCGACGGAAGTTTCCACAACTACTCTCTCCATGCACGACGACGGCTACGACCACACCGAGGTCGAACGACGCTGGCAGGAGGCGTGGGACGACGCCTCCGTGTATCGGACCCCCGACGACGTTTCGGACCCGACGTACGTCCTCGGGATGTACCCCTATCCCTCCGGACAGCTACACATGGGTCACGTCCGCAACTACACCATCACGGACGCCTACGCCCGGTTCCGCCGCATGCGCGGCGACGACGTGCTCCATCCGATGGGGTGGGACGCCTTCGGCTTGCCCGCCGAAAACGCCGCCAAGGAACGCGACACGAACCCCCGGGATTGGACCTTCGACTGCATCGAGACGATGAAGGGTCAGATGGAGTCGATGGGCTTCGGCTACGACTGGGAGCGGGAGGTCACCACCTGCGTCCCCGAATACTACAAGTGGAATCAGTGGCTGTTCCGGCGGTTCCACGAGGAGGGGCTGGCCGAGCGACGCGACGCCGAGGTGAACTGGTGTCCCTCCTGTGAGACGGTGCTGGCCGACGAACAGGTCGAAGGCGACGACGAACTC
>JBMCDV010000138.1:0-4852 GCA_048618255.1 Natronomonas sp.
CGTACAGTCGGACGTATTTCGAGACGTAGTTGGCGACGGGGTCCATCAGCGCGAACCCGACGTCGAGCATCTCCGCGGGGACGTTCCCGTACACCTCCACGACGTCCTCGGGGTCGTAGTACTCGTCGTCGCCCCACGCCTCGAGGACGCCGCCGGTCCCCGAAAAGCACAGCCCAGCCGCCATCAGCCCGAGCGTCCGCACCTTCTCTTGGTGCAACGCGGTGTAGATGGCGGTCATCGTCCCGCCCATGCAGTACCCGAGGATGTTGATCCGGTCCTGCCCAGAGCGCTCTCTGACCACGTCGACGCAGTTGTCGATGTAGCGGTTGACGTAGTCGTCGAGCGTGAGGTGCTGATCTAGCTTCGAGGGCTCGTTCCAGTCGATGAGGTAGACGTCGTGACCCGCCTCCAGGAGGCGGCGGACCACGCTGCGGTCCGGCTGGAGGTCGAGGATGAACGGCTTGTTGATGAGCGCGTAGACGACGAGGATCGGGACCTCGTGTTGCTCCTCGGTCAGCGGCTCGTAGTGCAACAGCTCGAGTTTGTTCTCGGTGTAGACGACCTCGCTCGGGGTCTGGCCGACGTCGACGTTCCCGAGGCGCTCGGCCTGCTCGTCGACGACGGTGCTCTTCTCGAACGCCCCGGTGGCCGACTCCAGCCACTCGCGCTGGGCGTTCACCGCGAGCGAGAAGGGGTCGTTGGCGGTCATTCGAGTGCCTCGATGACGCGGTCGAGTTTCTTCTCGACGCGGTGCTGTCGGCGTTCGAGTTCGACGAGTCGTTCGCCGACCTCCTCGATGTCCGAGCCGGTCGGCATGCCGAGTTGTTCGAGGGTGTCCTCGCTAATCTCGTCGGTCTGCTCTTGGAGGTCCATCATCGCACTGACGAGCTGGCCGTTAGCAGCGGCGTACGCCGAGGTGCTCATCACTTGCTTGAACGCCTCGTTCGCGCTCTGCAGCCAGATGTCGCGGAACTCCGACATCGCGACGTCCTCGCCCTCGGCGGCGTCGGTCGTCCGTTCGAACATCTGTTCGGCGGCGTCGAGCCACACCTCGTAGGCGTCGTTGTACCCCTCGATCGCCTCGGCCATCTCGCCTTGTTCGGGTATCGAATCCTCCATCGCGTCGCTCCACGATTCCATGAACGCCGAGGATGCCTTCATGTTCTGCTCCATCGATTCGGCGGCGGCGTCGTTCATGTTCTCGACGAGCTTCGTCCACTGTTGGGTCGGGTTCTCGTTGCTGTCGCTCATACTCCGGTATACGAAGGCTACCGGTAAAAGACGGTCGCTTGATGTATTCGCTTACTCGTCGTCGTCACGGTTCCGCTTGACGGGGACGACGACGGTTTGGACGATGTCGCCTTCTTCGATATCGAGGGCCTCCCGTTCGGCGTCGGGAATCGAGATACGGCCGCCGCTCTGGACGCGGGTCTTGAACGTGCCCATCTGGGTCATCTTCCCGAGTTGTTCGGAGATGTCGCCGAGGTCGGGGGAGCCGGCGCCAGCGGCTGCACCGGGAGCTGCACCTGCCCGCGAGAGGAGTTGTTGGAGTGCTTCCTGCTGCTGTTTTGTGGCCTGCTCGGAGACCTCCTGTACCGCCTTCAGAAGGTTCGGTCCCCACGTGACGGAGTTGTTGTCGTCGGACATCGGATACCCCACGATAGGAGCTTCAACCCGATAAATATTCCGAGAATTACCACTCGCAGTCAATCAGTACCATCTGCTGTCATTCATGGCCGATATGGTCAGTAGCCTTTAGTACGGCAATCCCATAGAGATGGTAGAGATGAGTAACAGCTCGTATCCGACGCTGTTCGACGTGTGGACCGAGACGTCTTCGAGGATGTTCGACAGCGTCATGGAAGCCAACCGGGCCGCGATGGACGCCTTCGCCGCTCCTGGCACCGACGGCGACCACGTCGAGGGCGAAACCGAACGCCGCGTCGAACCCGCGGGTGACCTCCCCGGATGGGAGACGAAACTCGACGTCGACGGCGAACTTTCGGTCGGTGATTCGGTCCACTTCAGTAAGACGCTCTCGGAGGAAGACGTAGAGCGCTTTGCCCTCGCGTCGGGCGATACGAACCCGCTCCACCTCGACGAGGAGTGGGCCGAAGACACCCGCTTCAGCGGTCGAATCGTTCACGGAACGCTCGCAGCAGGGCTCATCAGCGCCGCACTCGCACGTCTTCCGGGCGGCGTCGTCTACCTCTCACAGGATCTCGAGTTCCGCGCGCCCGTCCGCATCGACGACCGCGTCACCGCCGACGTCGAAATCGTCGAGGACCTCGGCGGCGGTCGCTACCGGCTCCGGACCACCGTCGAAACCGACTCCGACCTCGTCATCGGCGGCGAGGCAGTCGTCCTCATCGAGAACTAAAGGAACGCTTGGACCGTCTCGTTGAACCGCTCGGGGGCTTCCCGGGGGGGCCAGTGGCCACAGTTCTCCATCAGTTCCAGCGACCCGCCGGTCCGTTCGGCCGCCCGCTCGGACCACGACGCCGGCAACAAGGGGTCCTCGGTGCCGTGAACCAACAGCGTCTCGGCCGTCAGTTCGTCGAGTCGGTCGAGATAACAGGTCTTCAAGCCGTCACAGCGGAACTCGCTTCGCTGCCAACTCGAGACGGTTCGTCCGACTGCGGCGTCCTGTACCGCCCGATACACGTCCTCGACGTGGCTGTCGGTGGGCGAACCGTCGGTCAACGTTTGCAGGTGACTCCGAACTGCCCCTCGAGTGGACCCGATGGTTGCCCACCACCCGGAGTAGGCGCCCGGGACGCCCAACATCGCCGTCGCCGCCGGTCGCCACGGGGCGTCCGTTCCCAGACCGTAGCTGTCGACCAACACGAGACGCTCGACAGGGTTGTCGAGGGCGTGGCCGAGCGCGAGACAGCCCCCCATCGAGATGCCGACCAGTGGCGCCGTCTCCAGTCCCATTTTTCCGAGGAACGATTCGAGAACGCTCCGAAAGTAGCCGGTCGTGTAGCGGACGCTCGGCCGGCCGCTCTCGGCGTGGCCGGGCAAATCCGGGGCGTAAACCGTCCGCTCGGCGGCCAAATCGGGAATCAGATGGCGCCAGGAAACCGTCGCCGAATCCAGGCCGATGCCGTGAAGCAACACCACCGGCGGGCCCGTCCCGGAGACCAGATACCGCACATTCGTCTCGTCGCTTCCGCCGCGTCCGTCGGTCGTCTCGACCCGGACCCGTCGTGAGGCGACGCTCGTCGACTCCATACCCATTCTGCCGCCCGCAAACGCATACCGTTGTCCATCGCGGCACTTCGTGGATTGAAACCGAACACCTGGCAGTAAGACGGTCCTACCGCTCGACGACGAGCAGTGCGACCCGTTCGAGGACCAGCGCCTCAAGTCCGGCGTCGGTCGCCGCAAGCTCCTCGGCGCCGATGTCGTAGAACTCCCTGACGCGGCGCTCCTCGTAGCGTCCGAACGTCTTCGCGGCGTCGACGAACGCGGCCACCGCCTCGGCCGCCACCGTTTCGGCGTCGTCGTCGCCCGTCTCACTGTCGACGAGGACGACGACGGGTGTCTCCCCCGCCTCGACTCCGAGTTCCAGCGCCCGGTTAATCTGGCGGCGGCCGGCCGCATACAGCAGTATCTCGACGCCCCGCTCGCGGGCGATGGCATCGCCGCGGCCCCGCTCGCGGTCGGCCAACTCGACGGCCCGTTCGAGGTGTCGCCGGGAGACGACGTACCGGGCGTCGAAGGCCTGAACGGTGACGCCGTTGTCATCGGCAACATCGCCGAGTGCGTCGACGAACGCCCCGACGCTCGGGAACCGCTCGGTGCCGATTTCGACGGCCCCTTCGACTAGCTCCATCAGAAATCACCGAGGCTCGACTGCCCCTCGCCGTCGCCATCTCCTGCGGTGTTTGCCGATTCCTCTTCGGGCCGGGCCTCCTCGTCCGGCCGAACGTCGTCCATCGACGGCGACTGATGGCCCGCCGCTTCGAGGACGTTCTCGGCGGTCTTCTCCCGGCCGCGGAGTGCCCCGAGGACGACCGATTTGTTCGCCTCCCGGAGGTCCGCGCGGGTCTCGATGCCGGCATCGAACAGCCGACGGGCGCGCTTCCGACCGACACCGCGGACGCCCGCGAGGTCGATGAGTTCCTCGCCGACGCCGTGTTGGACGCGTTTTCTCGCTTCGCGGACGGCCGGCACCGTCCCGAGGTCGAGTTCGCTCGCCAGCGACTCCGCCGCGCCGAGCAGCCACTCGGCGGTGTCGACTTTCCCGCGGATGTCGCCCGGCCCGACGCCGTAGCGCTCGGTTATCTCGTCCTCGTCGACCTCGCCGGCCCAGTCTTCGAGCATCCGGGCCGTCTTCAGCGCCGACAGCCAGTCGTCGAAGCGCTCTTCCTCGAACTCGCTCGGGAGGTCGCCACAGAACTCCGATTCGCGCTCGTAAGCCAACATCGTGTACTCCTCGCGGTCGCCCGAGCGGAGGTACAACTCGTACATGTCGGGCGTCCGGGAGACGAGGTGGAACAGTCCCAACGCGGTGGGGTTCGACGCGGCTTCCAGTCCATCGATGATTTCGGCGGCGCTCATCGGGTCGAGATACAGCCGCGAGACGGTGTGGCCGAGGTTCGTGGCCTCGATTCGGTCGTCGACGGTGATGAAGTCGTTCGCTTCGAGGTACTGCAGCGTCGAGTCGACGATACGTTCGAGGTTGTCCGTGCCGTCGCTGCCCTGTCGGTACTGGGTCGCATACAGCGTCTGGTCGAGGAACTCCAAAAGCGCCTCTCGGGAGTCCGCAAAGCCCGAGGCGACCGTCGCCAGCAGGTGGGTTCGCATCGACGGCTCACGGGCCAGTTTCGACTTGACGGCCTCGGGG
>JBMCDV010000139.1:0-4807 GCA_048618255.1 Natronomonas sp.
GTCTCGGCGGCATCGTCGAGGACCCCCTTCACGTCGTCGCTCACGGACTCGTAGAACGCCATGTCGACGGGACGGTAGACGCCGGTGTCCTCCTCGTCCTCGGCGGTCGCTCGTCGAGGGAGTAACTCCAGTGCTTCGGAGATGGCCATCGCGGACTCGACGCCGTACTCGCGGGCCTCGTAGCTGGCGGTGGCGACCGCGCCGTGTTCTTCGCCCGATTCGTAGCCCATCCCGACGACGACCGGCTCGCCCGCCAGCTGTGGCTCCTTGAGTCGCTCACAGGCGGCATAGAAGCAATCCATGTCGACGTGACACACCACCTGTTCGGGCGTCGACACGCCCGGAAGCCGAGCCATGTCCGTAGTTCCCGCTACGCCGTCTATAACCTTGTGAGAGCGCGGTGAAACTGAACCGGCATCCGACTACTCCAGCGGACAGCGCACGACCCGGTAGCCGAACAGCGACCCGAGATACAGCGCGCCGTCGTGGGGTGTCGCGGACGTGACGCCGAAGACGCCACCGGTGGGGTCGTGCAGCGACTCGACGATGTCACCCGTCGAATCCAGCCGCAACACGAGCCCGTATGCGTCGCCGCTGACCTGCTCCAAGACGGCTTCGGGGAACTTCCCGAGTTGGCGCTTCAGCCACGGCACTCGGTGGAGGCCGTCCAGCGTCGAGTCCCGGAGGCTCGGAATCGCTACCCAATGGTCGCCGTCGCCGGCGGCCTCGATGTTGTCGGGGTAGCCGGGGAGGTTCTCGGCGAACAGCTCGGATTCGCCCGCGCGGTCGCCCTCGAGGTAGTATCGGGTGATGCGATACCGGGATGTCTCCGTTATCAGCAGCGACTCGCCGTCTTCGTGGGGGCAGACGCCGTTGGCGAAGCCGAGGTCGTCGAGTTCGACCGTCGTCTCCCCGGAGTCGGGATGGTACGCCAGCAGACGACCGGTGTCCTGCAGTTCGAACAGTTCGTCCTGAAACAGTTCGTGGACCGTGGCGTCGGTGAAGTAGATTGTGCCGTCGTCGGCGACGTGAAGGTCGTCGGCGAAGACGATGTCGCGGCCGCCGGCGCTACTCGATAGGGTCGTCACCTCGCCGGTAGGGTCGATAGACAGCAGGCCGGCGCCGGTGGCGGCGACGAGGAGGTCCTCACCGTCGAACTCCATACCGAGTGCGCGACCGCCCGTGTCTGCGACGGGTTCCAACTCGGCGTTCGTCGTTCCGTCGTCGACCGGTTCCGTCGTCCGGACGACCGCGCCGTCCTCGGTGCCGGTGTACAGTCTCCCCTCGTCGTCGAAGGCAACGTCCTCGGGCCCCTCACACTCCACGACGGTCTCGCGACCGGTCAGGCTCCGATTGGAGTTCAGTGGTCCGGTCATCGCCGGCGGTTCCGGGGGGTTCCAGCCCGCGGGGTCCAGTCGTGACTCGACGCGTGAACCGGCGATGCCGACAGCGCCGACCAGTATCCCTGCCGTCGCGAGCGGATGTCGTCGGACGAATCCGAGTGCCATGATGTCGCCTCACGCGGCGTCGTGTCAAAAGTTTGGATTCTGACGAGGTGGTGGTCACCGGCCGAATCAGTTCTTATGTGGGTTGGTAACGGCAAACAAGTAGTAAGCGATAGCCGGCCGTAGTAGCGCCATGCGTCTGGGATTCGTCTACACACGGATACGAGAAGACGAGAAATTACTGTTGAACGCGCTCCGGAACCGCGGCCACGAGGTGGTGAAAGTCGACGCCTCGCGGATGGGCTTCGGACTGGAGGGACCACATCCACCCGACACCTTCGAGGGCATCGAGTTGGCGTACAACCGATGTCTGGAGTCGAGTCGCGTCCGGTACGTCAGCCCACTACGACGTGCCGGTGGTCAACGGCCCCGAACCGACGTGGGTGTGTGCCGACAAGGTCCGGGGGAGTCTCGCCCTCCAGAAGGCCGGCGTGCCGACGCCCCGAACCGAAGTCGCGTTCAGCGTCGAGAGCGCTCTCGACACCTGCGACCGCTTCGGATATCCCTGTGTTCTCAAACCGGTCACCGGGTCGTGGGGCCGGCTCATCGCTCGTCTCGACACCCGTGCCGCCGCCGAAGCCGTCCTCGAACACAAAGACGTCCTCGGCGGCTACGAGCACAAGGTGTTCTACATTCAGGAGTTCGTCGAGAAACCCGACCGGGATATCAGAGTTCTCTCCGCCGAGGGCGAACCGATTGCGGCGATGACCCACTCGTCGGGCCACTGGATTACGAACGCGGCCCGTGGCGGCAGCGTCGAAGCCTTCGAGGTGACTGGCGAGGTGCGTCACCTCGTCGAGGAAGCCTCGAAAGCCGTCGGCGGCGGATTGCTTGGCGTCGACCTCATGGAGACCGAGACCGGTTACACGGTCCACGAAGTCAACGCGACCTGTGAGTTCAAGGCATTGAACGCCGCTACCCCTGACGTCGACGTGCCCGAGCGCATCGTCGACTGGCTCGAAGCCCGCGCGGCGACCGTCTGAACCTGCGACAACTCTTTGCCCACCGTTGCCGAGAACCCTTCTATGGTCGACGAGGACCCGACGACCGCCGAGGTGCTCGAACGACTGGAGTCCCTCGAAGAGTCGGTGTCGTCCGGGGAGGAGCGTCGGCGTGCCCGTCGAATCCGCCGACTCGCCGAGGGGGTACACCGGTTCGAGCGGCGGACGCTCGACAACGTCGGGCGGAACATCCAGCGATACACGACCCGAGACGTACTGGAGGCGTTCGTCGGGTCGACCATCTTTTCGCTGCCGCTGGTCGTCGAGGGTGGCGTCCTCGAAATCGGTGCCCACTTCGCCACCTCGCTCGTGTACGGCGTTCCGGTGTATCTCCTCGCCAACGCCGTCTTCGTGGCAACCATTACGGCCGGCCTGTTGTACTACGCGGAGTTCCGGGAGGTGGAGATACTGCTCGCGTTCGGCTTCATTCCGAAGCGGCTGGTCGGCGTCCTCGCCATCTCGTTTTTGACGGCCACGGCGACGATGGCGTTGTGGGGGCGTCTCGACCTCACACGACCGTTTCTCAGCCTGTGTCAAATCAGCGTCATCTGGACGCCCGGCGCGTTCGGCGCCGGCCTCGGTGACATCCTCCCCGGCGAAAACGAGGGCGAGGACATCGGCGACCTCTTCGGCGGGACGTAGCTACTCGAAGCCGGTGGTAGGGTCGCGGGCGCTCTCCTCTTCGGGCGCTTCGGTCAGGCCTCGGAACGGGACACCGCCGAGTAGCGCCGCGACGACCAACAGCGCCGCCGCCAACACGACGAAGTCACCGCTGGGGTCGTAGCCGGCCAACCCCGCCCCCGTCGAGACGACGAAGACGGTGACGTAGAAGGCGGCGATGGAGAGCAGTATCAACACGACGAACGTGACGACCGTCTGGACCAGGCCGCCCAGCACGCGGAGCAGTTTGCTCATGCTGCCGAAGGTTCGACACGGTGTGATAAGAAAGCGATGGCCCCCGAATCGAGGTGTCGGTGAGGCCTACAGCAGCGCACCGGGGTTCATGATGCCGTCGGGGTCAAGCGTCCGCTTCATCGACCGCAGGGCGTCGAGGTAGCCGTCCGGCACCTCTTCGTGGTAGTGGTCGCGGTGGACCCGGCCGACGGCGTGGTGGTGGGTGATGGTCGCGCCGTGTTCCATCAGCGTATCCGAAGCGGCCTGCTTGATGGCGTTCCACTGCTCTAGCTCCCGGCCGACCTCCGCCGGCGCCAACAGCGTGTAGTACGGCGCGGGGCCGTCCTCGTAGACGTGCGTGAACCGACACGAGAGGAAGCCGGTGCCGCATTCGTCTTCCATCGCGCCGACGACGTTCTTCTGGAGTGCCTCGTGGAGCTCGGGGAACGTCTCCCATGTCACCGCCGTCTCGAAGGTGTCGACGAGAACGCCCATCGAGACCAGCGAGTTGAACATGTACGGCGCCTCGATGAAGGAATCGCGCCAGGACCCCTCCGACGACTCCGAGCGGTCCTCGCCGGAGCCGTCGTCTTCGGCGTCGTCCGTGCGGTCCTCTATCGTCGGGCCTTCGGGGCAGGTGCCGCCGCGAGCCGCCGCCAACTCCATGGCCCGTTCGAGGTCGTCGCCGACGGGGTGGTCCGTCGATTCGAACCCCAACACGAGCAGGTGGCTGCCGTCGAATGCGAGTTCGTTCAGCATCGCCTCGTTGTTGTCGAGGAGCCGGCAGTTGGCGGGGTAGAGTCGTGCCTGGACGATATCGCGGGTCGCCTCGACGGCGTCCCAGTAGTCCTCGAAGTACATCGTCGCCCGGGCACGGTGTGGCGGTCGTGGCTGGACGCGCGTCCAGCCCTCCGTGATGACGCCGAAGGCGCCCTCACTGCCGAGCAAGAACCGGTTGGGGTCCGGGCCGGCGCCGGAGGCGGGCAGTCGACGCGTCTCCAGGGTTCCGGCGGGGGTCACCGCCCGAACCGACTCGACGAAGTCGTCGATGTGGGTGTACCGCGTCGCGAAGTGGCCGCCGGCGCGGGTGGCAACCCAGCCACCGAACGTCGAGAACTCGTAGGACTGGGGGTAGTGTCGCAACTGCAGGCCGTTCTCCCGCAGTTGGTCCTGTATCTCGGGGCCGGTGGCGCCGGCCTGAATCCTCGCGCTCCGGGAGTGTTCGTCGACTTCCAGTACTGCGTTCAGCTCCCGCATGTCGAGGGAGCAGACACCGGCGTAGCCGTCGCCGTCGCACTCGATGCCGGCGACGACGCTCGTTCCGCCGCCGAAGGGGACGACTGCGACGCTTTCGGCGGTCGCCCACTCGATGACCGCTTCGACGTCGTTTTCGTCTCGGGGCGTCGC
>JBMCDV010000140.1:0-4799 GCA_048618255.1 Natronomonas sp.
CGTCCATGATGGCGGCCCCCGAGAGCATCGTCGCCATGAGCGTCTCGTGGCCCGGTGCGTCGACGAACGACACCGTCCGAAGATGCTCACTGGGCGAACCGTCCGGACACTCCTCCTCGACGGTGTACCGTTCCGGTTCGTCGAGGTCCGGGCAGTGCCGGAACGTCGCGTCGGCGTACCCGAGGCGAATGGAGATGCCTCGCTTCATCTCCTCGGAGTGCTGGTCGGTCCACTCCCCGGAAAGCGCCTGTACGAGCGTCGTCTTCCCGTGGTCAACGTGGCCGACCAGTCCGATGTTCACCTCCGGTTGTCGGTGTTCTTGCGTCATTTAGTAATGATGTGGATATCCACTCGTGCGCGTCATAACGCTTCCGCTTCGTTCGCTCCGTCGAGTGGTCGCTCCCGGCGCTGTCGACTTTCGTTTCAGGACGTAGGGGGCGCTAGCAATCGGGTGTGTCCGTCACGTGACCACTGCCCACAGTGATAAGCCGCCCGAGTGCGACCACCGGGTATGACCTCGGTCGAAACAGTCACGTTCGACTCCTACAGCACGCTCCTCGATGTCGACGCCGTCGAGGCCGCCCTCGCAGACGCCGTCGAGAACCCACGACCCGTCTCCCAACACTGGCGGTCGCGGTCGCTGATGTACACGATGGTCGCAAACGAAATCGACGCCTACGACACGTTCTACGCGTTCAATCGGGCGGCACTGGAACACGCCCTCGAGACCCACGGCGTCGACCTCACCGAGACCGAACGCGAGGAAATCCTCGCGACGTATCACGACCTGCGCGTCTTCGACGACGTACAGGACGGGATGGCCGCTCTGACCGAGGCGGGCTACGACGTGTACGTCGTCTCCAACGGCAACCCCGAGATGCTCGCGTCGCTCGTCGAAACCGCCGGCATCGACGAGTACATCGGAGATACCATCAGCGCCGACGAGGTCGAGACCTTCAAGCCGAACGCCGAAATCTACCGCCACGCCGCCGCCCGAACCGGAACGCCGATAGACGCTATCGCCCACGTCAGCGCGGGCTTCTTCGACGTACTCGGCGCCCAACACGCCGGTATGACCGGCGTCTGGCTCGACCGCGGGAAGGTCCCGTGGGACGGCTTCGCCGGTGACCCCGACGAGACAGTCTCGGACATCCGTGACGTGACAGACGTGATACAAAAGCGGAGTTGAGCGAAGATATTAGCCGGAGGCCGCCCATCGTGTGGGTATGCGTAACGCAGAAGGTATCGCCACGGAGCCCGAGGGCCGAGGCGCCGTCTCCCCGTTCGACTGTGAGGCGTGTCTCGCCCCCGCAGAGGCCTTCGCAGTCGTCGGCAACGAGACCAGATTCGCCATCCTCAAGGCGCTCTGGGAGGCCCCGGACCGTCCGGTGACGTTCTCGGCGCTTCGGGACCGCGTCGGCGTTCGTGACAGCGCACAGTTCAACTATCACCTCCAGAAACTGACGGGCCAGTTCGTCCGCAAGACCGACGACGGCTACGACTTCCGGAGCGCCGGCCGCGCCGTCATTCAGGCGGTGCTGTCGGGGTCGCTGAACCAGGACCCCGAGTTCGGCCCCTTCCCGGTCGAAGGCGAGTGCATCGACTGTGGGGCTGGACTGCAAGCCCACTACGAGGAGGAACTGCTCTACGTCGACTGTCCGGCCTGCGGCCGCGCTCACACCGACTGGCAGTTCCCGCCGGGTGGCCTCGAAGGGCGTGACCGTGAGGAGGTGATGGACGCGTTCAATCAGCGGGTTCGACACCTGCTGTGTCTCTCCGCCGACGGCGTCTGTCCGGCCTGCAACGGGCGCATGCAGACGCATATAGCCCACGCCGACGGGGCGGACGACGTCGACGTGATAGTGACTCACCGCTGTCGCCGGTGTGAGAACACGACGAAGACGACCGTCGGTATCGCGCTCCTCGACGACGCGGAAGTGGTCTCCTTCTATCGGGACCACGGCATCGACCTCAACGCGGTTCCGTTCTGGACGCTCGAGTGGTGCGTCTCCGACCGCCACACCGAAATCGTCGACGACGACCCCTGGCGAGTGGCCGTCGAAATACCGCTGGACGACGAACGACTCAGCGTCGTCCTCGACGAGTCGCTTTCGGTTGTCGAGGCCGAGCGCTCGGGTGCATAAGTATCAAATCTCAAACCTAATTGGATTTCAGTCGGTTCGTCTACAAAAGTGTATTTCTGCGAACATATATCCCGGTGTGGGCCCTTCGTACTGATATGAACCAAGGAACCAAACAGGCCGGACGAACCGTCTCCGCTCCGCCCGCGTCGGGGCGTGTCACACGAACCGAACGCGGGGACCTCGTGGTCACCGTTCCAGCGCTGGCCGTGCAGTTGCTGTCGATACTCGCCGTGTTGGCTGCCGGTATCGCCGTCCCCGTCGCCGTCGTCGCCGTCCTCTCGGTCGTGGGAACGCCCCCGCTGGCGTTGCTCACCCTCCCCGCGTTGCTCGCCGTCGGTTTCGTCGCCCCCTTCGCCGCCGTCGGTGTCGCCGCCACGCTGCTCGGGTAACCGACCGTTTTTGCTCCTCGCGACCCCACGTTCGGTCGTGCGGGAGTACCCCTTCGAACTCGCGGTATGTGCCGCCGTCGAAGCCGAAAGCGACGGCCTCATCGCCCGACAACTCGGCACGCACACACGCATCGTCGACGCCGTCGAAATCCGTCCGGGTCCCGAGTTCGACGACCGCATCGGTATCACCGCCGAGTCGATTCCCCCCCTCGCCATCGAGAGCGATGTCGGCGCGGGTCGGGCCCGCTACTGGAAGGACGCCATCGACGCCGCTCCCGACCGCGCCAGAGGGGCCGTCGACCGAGCGATTGAAATCGGGTTCTTCGAGGCCGAGCGCCGCAACGGCCGCCGCTACGTCCGACAGACGACGCGGTACCCCGACTGGGTCGGGGGGCTGCGGGCCTTCGAGAACAAACCCGACCTCGGTCGTCCGGGCGACCTCGAACTCCAGCTGCGGAAGGACGTCTCGCTCGCGCTGTTCGACGAAGTCGTCCTCGTCACCGAATCCTACGTCACGGGCGCACACCTGAACCGCATCCCCGAGTCCGTCGGCGTGTGGCGTTTCGACACCGAGACGGGCGATATCGAGGTGGTCCGAGAGGCTACGCCGCTGTCGACCGATGAACCGGGAATCGCCGTCCTCGGGGAATCGCCCGCGCGAGTCGATATCGACCCCGTTTCGAGCGAGGAGAAGCGGCGACTTCGACGCCGCGTGGCCGAACGCGCCTACGGCAAGGGCTGGCGTCCGGAGACGCTCCCGGCCTGTAGCCAAGCCGACGCGGGTGGCCCGCCGTTTCGGTCGGGCGATGCGCTTCCGTACTGCGAGTGGAAGGGGCGGTTGGTCGACCCCGCCCGGGAGTGCGGCACCGACTGCGGCGGGTACGACCCCGCCGACCCACCGGAGGCCGACATCGAAGCCGTCCGCGAATGCAACACGCCGTGGACGGCCAATCCGGCGGGGGCCGACCGAAAACAGACGGGGTTGGACCGCTTCTCCGGGACGTAACGCGTCTACAACACGAACCGCTCGCCGTCGAGGGCCATGTCGTCGTCGAAGGCGTCCTCGGCGGCGATGTAATGTGAGAGGTGGACGAGACGGTACTCCTCAACCGAGAGGTCCTCGGCGAAGGCGCGTGCGCCCTCGATGGTCATGTGTTTCGTGCCGAAGGTCCGGGGGACACCGTTCTCGTCGGCGTGGTCGCCGCCGTAGGGGTGGTACTCACTGTACGCGGCGGGAACGATGCCGTCGGCGAACAACAGGTCGGCCCCGGAGAGCACCTCCCGGGAGCGCTCGGAGACGCCGTAGTTCGTATCGCCCGACAGCGACAGCACAGCGCCGGTTTCGGGGTCCTCCACGCGCAGGCCGTAACACACCAGCGGCGGATGTTCGACGGGGACGAGCGTCACCTCGAACCCGCAGGTTTCGAACGGTTCGAACGGCGACTCCGGCGAGACGGTGATGGCATCGAGGTAATCGTACTTTTCGGCGACGGTGTCGGCGACGCTCTCGCCGGTGACAGGGTCGGTCTCGTCGGCCGCAAACACCGCCACGTCATCGAGCAGTCGGTAGGCGTTGCCCAGTCCGTCGAGGTGGTCGAAGTGAATGTGTGAAATACAGATTGCGTCGGGCAACTCGACGTCGTTGTTGAGGAACTGCTGACGGAAGTCGGGGCTGGCGTCGACGAGCAACGACTCGCCGGTGCGTTCGTTGTGGACGTGGACGGAGAATCTGGAGCGCTCGACGCCGCGTTTTCGTGCCTCGGTACAGGTGTCACACTCGCAGCTCGGCGTCGGCGTCCCCGTCGTGTCGCCGGTTCCGAGCAGCGTGACTTCCATCAGTCGTGGCTGTGGTCGTGGCCCGGACTATCCGAACCGCCCGCGACGAGCGTGTCGGCGTCGCCCTCTATCATGTCCATGTTCTTGAGGTTGTCACGCTCCTCGAAGTCCTCGATGGCATCCAGGAGGTCCTCTTGAGTGAGCGTCGTCCGGTTTTCGGTCAGTGCATCGAGGACAGCCTCACGCAGTACGAGTCGGAGGTCGCTCCCGGTCAGTCCCTCCGTCGCCTCGGCGAGTTCGTCGGGGTCGAAGTCGTCGACATCCATCCGCCGGGTGACGATGCGGAGGATGTCCGCACGCATCCCGCGGTCCGGTTTCGGGAAGTTGACGATTTCGTCGAAACGCCGCCAGGCCGCGGCGTCGAGTTGGTCGGGGTGGTTCGTCGCGCCGATGAGGAGTACGTCGTCCTGAATCAGCGAAATCTCGTCGA
>JBMCDV010000141.1:0-4795 GCA_048618255.1 Natronomonas sp.
GCCGACGTGGTACCGAACCGTCGACTTCGTGACGCCGACGCTCGCGGCGATGCTTCGGAGGTCGGTCCCCGGTGCGGTTTCGATGGCGCCGTAGACGGCCGACCGAGTCGGTTGCTCGAGGACGTCCTCGGTATCGGCGCGGCTAAGGCTGCTCGAACTCGCTGCTGGTCGCAGGCGGTCGAGCAGCGGCGCATCGATACCGTCGCCGGCGGAGAGCGTCGCACCGTCGGCCGCCGGTGTCGCCGTACCCACAGCACTCGGCGCCACCAACCCGACGACCAGCGCGGCGACCAGCGCGGCGACCAGGACCATCGTGAGAAACCGACGAACCATACCGGTGGTCGGCTTGCCCGATGTGTATATCTTCTGGTGAGCGCGTCGAAGGGGTATACGGATTGTGTAGTCCGTTACTGGTGGACGCCGACGCGATAGAGCGCCCCGATAAACAGTTACAACGGTCCGTATCACTCGTCGAAGAAGCCCTCGACACCGTCGAGCCCGAGGACGAACTCGGGAGTGAACGCCGCCGCAGGCGTCTCGAAACCCGAGCGGTCGTCCTCCATCGCGCGTTCGGCGGCGGTCGTCGCGGCGTCGACGGTCAGTGCATACGTTTCGGGCGTCTTCAGTCGCGAGGTTACCGTCGTCTCGCCGTCGGTCGCCTCACCCCACACGTAACAGGCACCCTCCTCGCGTTGGCGCTCGCTCGGCCCGGTCATCGTCGCCCGGACGAGCGTCTGCAACGACCGCTTGACTGGCGGGAAGCCGAGAACGGGAGTTACGAAGCGGCCGAACTTCATCGCGGTTCCCGCCATCGGCGGCACCGCGGTGTACACCTCGATGTTCTCGATGCCAGTCGTGTAGTAGGCGGTCGAAACGTCTCCCCACGGGATAGTGACGGCGTTGCGCGACCCGCGACCGAAGTCGATGCGTCTGCTGGCGTGGGCCGGCGGCACGTCGACCACGTCGCCGTCCCGTCGCACCTTCCCACCCTCGTCGAGGTGCTCGATGACGGACGCGAGCGTTCCCCGGGAGATGGTCCCGGAGGGGTCGAACCCGAGTCGGAGTTCTTCGGCACCGGGGAGACGGTCGTGGAGGTGGCCGGCCAGGCAGTCCGTCGGCACCACGTCGAAGCCGACGCCAGGGAGCAGACAGACACCCGCTTTCTCGGCTTCCCGGTCGCGCTCGGCGACCGCCTCGAAGACGGACAGTTCGCCGGTGATGTCGAGATAGTCCGTCCCGGTCTCCAGACACGCCTCCACGAGCGGTTCGTACGTATCGACGAACGGGCCGGCACAGTTGAGCAGTACGTCCACGTCCTCGAGGTGCGCCCCAGCGGTGTCGACGCCGAAGGCGCGACCCTCACAGTCCAATCGGACCGCAAGGTGGTCGGTTTTGACTCCGTTACGACCGGCGACGATAACGTCGATATCGCGGTCGACGGCCTCCTCGGCGATGAGCTCCCCCGTGTACCCGTACGCACCATAGATGAGCAGCGTCATATCAACCGAGACGACGGGCGAACCCAAAAATCCCGACCACGCCGCAGGCTACAAGCCCCCCGCCGACGCAGCGACGCATATGACACGTGACATCGTACTGCCGGGCGGACTGGACTCGATAGCCGACATCGTCGAGGTGGCGACACACGCCGAACAGCGCGGGTACGACCGCCTCTCCTTACCGGAGGTGACCGGACGCGACGGCGTGACGCTCTTGGCGACGCTGGCCGAACGCACCGACGACATCGGGCTTTCGAACGACGTGTTCTCGCCGTACGGTCGCTCGCCCGCGCTGCTCGGACAGACCGGCGTCACGCTACAGGAGGCCAGCGACGGCCGCTACCGGATGGGCCTCAGCACCTCATCGCCGGACCTCACCGAGAAGTGGCATCTCGAACCCTACGAGCGCCCCCTCCGGCGGCTGCGAGAGACCATCGATATCGTCAAGCAGGCCTCCCGCGGCGAGCGCGTCGACTACGACGGCGAGTTCTTCGAGGGCGGCGGCCTGAAGTTGCGCGGGGTCGACCCCGCCGAGGTTCCCATCGACGTGGCGGCACTCGGCCCGAAAGCCGTGGAGTTGGCGGGTCGGTTCGGCGACGGCTGGGTGCCGCAGTTGTTCACGACCGACGCCCTCGAAGAGCGGATGGCCGACCTCCGACGCGGTGCCGACCTCGGCGACCGCGACCCCGAGGATATCCGCGTGTCGGTGACCGTCCGGTCGTGTGCCCTCGATGACGGCGACCGCGCTCGTGACATCGCCGCCCGCCAACTCGCCTTCATGGTCGGCGCCTACGGCCCCTATTACCGGAAATCAATCGCGAGACAGGGCTTCGACGCCGAAACCGACGCGATACACGACGCGTGGTCGGACGGTGACCGCGAGGCGGCCGTCGCCGCAGTCACCGACGAGATGGTCGAGGAGTTGGTTGCGGCTGGAACGGCCGAGGAAGTCCGAGAGACGGTCGCGCGCTTCGAGACCGTCGACGGCGTCGATGCGGTTCGAGTCGGCTTCTTCGGTGAGATGACTCCCGAACAGCGCCGCCGAACGGTCGACGTGTTGGCCCCCTCCGCGTAAACCGGTCGTTTCAGCTACCGTCGCTGTCGTCGGCCAAATCGGCAGCGAGCGTCCGTGCGCACTCCAGGTGGTCGTCGGCTTCCGGATGGCCCGTCTCCTGGATTTTTTCGAGCAGTTCGAGGACGACGGCCGCTCGCTGTCTCCGCACCTCGGGGCTACACTCGCGCAGGTCGTCGGCGACGGCCTCTGCTTCGCCGAGGAGACGACTGGCGCTCCGCTCGATGGGGAGTTCCGCCGTCGCGGCGAGGTGTTCGTACAGCGCCGTGGAGTCGGTGGGGTCGCTCACAGGGACGCCTCCGCTCGCTCGATGTCTTCGGCCGTGTTGACGTTGACGCGCCAGCCGTCGAGACGAACGGTTTCGACGCGGCCGCCATTGGCCAGTAACCACCCGATTGCGTCGGCGAGTTCGAACTCTCCACGTCGGGAGCGCTCGATACGACGACACGCCTCGAAGACGCGCATCGAGAACGCGAAACACCCCGTGGTCGCCAGCCTTGACGGCGGGTCGGACGGTTTTTCGACGAGACCAGTCACGGTGCCGTCTTCGATTTCCAGCACGCCGCCGCGCCGCGCTCTGTCGGGCGAAACGCGGTCGACGAGTAACGTTGCGTCCGCGTCCGTTTCGCAATGTCGTCGGGTGACATCGCCGACGTTGCCGTGAATCACGTTGTCGCCGTTCAACTGGAGAAAGGGGCCATCGACGGCCGGTTCGGCCCGTAGAACCGCGTCGGCGAGGCCGTCCCGTTGTGGTTGGTCGACGTACGTTATCGGCGTTCCGCGATACCCCGAATCGTAGTGCTCCCGAATCCGCTCACCGAGGTAGCCGACGACGACAACGTACTCCTCGACGTGTGGAGCCAGCGTCTCGAAAACGTATGTGAGCAGGGGTTTTCCATCCACATCGACGAGCGCCTTGGGCCGGTCGTCGGTGTGCGGACGGAGCCGCGTACCGCGGCCGGCAGCGGGGACGACGCCTTGCATACCGGGCATTGGACCTCCGCCGAGAAAAGGCCGTCTACCGCTCGGCGACGAGGAACGTCCGACCGCCCTTCCGCTCGAAGTACACGTCGTCGGCCTCGCGGGCGTACCGCTGGACTCGCGTCGCCGGCAGGTCGCTGACCTCCAAGACGCCGTTGTGAGTCGCTTCGGTCGTCGTCTGGGTGTTCGTGGACATACCGGTTCATACCGGCGACAGTAATAAAGGGGCAAGCCTAGTCCGGAGTGAAAGTGAAAGTGTGAGGCGACGCGGCGATGCAGTCGTCGGTGCCACCGGTCGTTATAACACCTCGGACGGCGTTTATTTCCGACGATGGAAGACAAATCGGTTCTCGTCACTGGAGGGTCGGGGTTCATCGGCGGCCACATCGTCGAGGCGCTATCGGCAGACAACGACGTCGCGGTTCTCGACATCGCCGCGGGCGACCACCCAGAGGGAGTAACGGCTATTCAGGGGGACATCCGCGACGAAGCGACCGTCGACGCCGCCATCGAGGGCGTCGACGTAGTGTTCCACGAGGCCGCACTCGTCAGCGTCGCCGAATCGGTCGAGCGGCCGACGGAGAGCCACGCCATCAACGCGACGGGGACGCTCAACGTCCTGGAGGCGGCACGGAAACACGACGCACGTGTCGTCGTCGCCTCCAGCGCCGCAGTGTACGGCGACCCCGATGGGACTCCGGTCGACGAAGGCCAGCGGCTCGACCCGACCTCGCCGTACGGCCTCGACAAAGTCGCTTCCGACCATTACGCCCGACTGTACGAGGACCTGTATGGGCTCGATACCGTTGCGCTCCGGTACTTCAACGTCTACGGCCCGGGACAGACCGGCGGCGACTACGCCGGCGTGATTACCGTGTTCCTCCGGCAGGCTCGCAACGGCGAGCCGATTACGGTACACGGCGACGGCACCCAGACCCGGGATTTCGTCCACATCGACGACGTGGTTCGTGCGAACCTGCTGGCCGCCGAAACCGACGCGGTCGGCCGGGCCTACAACGTCGGCACCGGAGAGTCAGTCACGATTCGCGAACTCGCCGAACTGATTCGCGACGCCGTCGGCAGCGATTCCGAAATCGTTCACACCGACCCACGGACCGGGGACATCCAACACAGCCGTGCCGACATCGGGCGTGCGCGTTCGGCACTCGACTACGAACCGACCGTGGACCTCGGAGCGGGCCTCCGTACGCTCGTCGACGATAGCTAATCGCCAGTTCGACTC
>JBMCDV010000142.1:0-4761 GCA_048618255.1 Natronomonas sp.
GGCGATGGCCTCCCGGAAAGCGGCTTCGGGGTCGACTCCCGATTCGAGGCTTGCTTCCACGAGGTGCGGCACGACCTCGGTGTCAGTGTCGCTTCGGAACTCGTGGCCCGACTCAGTCAGTTCGTCGCGGAGCGACTGGTAGTTCTCGATGATACCGTTGTGGACGACGGCAACGTCCCCGGTGCAGTCGCGGTGGGGATGGGCGTTGCCGTCCGTCGGCGGTCCGTGAGTGCTCCAGCGGGTGTGGCCGATGCCGACCCGTCCACTGACGTCGATGGCAGCCAACTCCTCCCGGAGCGCGTCGAGTTCGCCCGACTTCTTGACGACCGACACCGAGCCGCCGTCGACTAGAGCGACCCCCGCGGAGTCGTAGCCACGGTACTCCAGTTTCGAGAGGCCGTGCAGCAGCGTATCGAGCGTCCCGTCGCCACGGCCAACACAGCCGATGATGCCACACATCAGCGGACCACCTCCGCGCCGTTTCCAATCCAGCCGCTCACGTGTGCGCCCGTCCCGACCGTCGCGTCGGCGCCGACGAGCGTGCCGGGCGTGAACGTGGCGGCGCCGCCGACCGACACCCGGTCGGCCAGCACTGCTCCGAGCTTCTGGTTCTCAAACACCCGGTCGCCGACCCGGACGTCGCTCGGACCTCCCGGAACGACCGTTCCGGGGCCGATGGAGACGCTCTGTCCGGCGACGCAGTCGACGAGCGTCGACCCGGGGCCGACCCGACAGTCGGAGTCCAGCAGCGTGTTCTGCAGCGTCACGTTGCCGCCGATTGTCGCGTTCCGTCCAATCGCCACGTCGGGGCCGACGACGGCGCTAGCCGCGATTTCGGCGTCGGGACCGACGACGACCGGCCCCTGTAGCGTCGCATCGGGGTGGACGCGGGCGCTGTCGGCCACCCACACGTTGTCGCTTCGCTCCGGAAACTGCACGCGACCGTTGGCGAGTAACTCACGCGTCAGATACAGCAGGTCCCACGGGTACGTCGCGTCGACCCACAGTCCGTCTGTCGGTACCGCCCGGACCGCTCCGTCGTCCATCAGCGTCCCGATGACATCGGGCAACTGGAGTTCGCCGCTTCGGCGCGGCGTCCGCTCGATGGCGTCGAACACCGACTCGTCGAAGGCGTAGACGCCGGCGTTGATTTGGCCGAACGAGTCGCTGTCGGGTTTTTCGACGAGCGTCGACAGCGTACCGTCATCGACCTCGACGACACCGTACCTCGTCGGCGTCGGGTGGTCCAACACCGCCATCGCGGGCGTTCCGTCGAATCCTTCGAGGACGTCCGCGACGATTCGCTCGTCGATGACGCGGTCGCCGTTCAGCACCAACACCGGCCCATCGGTTTCCTGAGCGGCCTGCTGGAGGGCGTGACCGCTTCCGAGTTGCTTCTTCTGATGGACGTACGTGATTGGCACATCGCGGTAGGAGGGTCCGAAGTGCTCTTGGACGCGTTCGCGCTGGTAGCCGACGACGAGACAGAGTCGTTCGATGCCACAGTCGACCAACACGTCGAGGACGTGTTCGAGAATGGGGCGTCCCGCCGCGGGAAGCATCGTCTTCGGGCGATTGAAAGTGAGCGGTCGTAGCCGCGTCCCCTCCCCCGCTGCGAGGACGATACCGGTCGTGATGTCCATACCGACGGGTCGTCGGCGCCCCGGTTGAAACTATCGGCGGAGTGCGGCTTCCGCGAGCGATACACACAGCAGGCTCCCGACCGTATCCTCGATATGGTCGACGACGAGTACCCGCGAGAACCACCCGCAGACGTGCCATCGGAGCACCACGACCGAGCGCGAGAACTCCAGCTCGAACTGCTCGTCCTCGAAGCGCGCCTCGAATCGGCGAACTTCGAAAACAAGGAAGCGTTCCGGCGGGCGATACGAACGCGCCGCGAGGAACTGGACGGACTTCGAACCGGTGGCGACTGACCGGATGGAACCCTTCCCGTCGTGGATGGCAAGCGTGTTACCGTCGCGGCACCGACCGGGCCGTATGAACCTCATCGACGACGCTCGCGCGCTGCTCGCGACCGGGCCGCTGTGTGACGCCTGCCTCGGGCGGCCGGTCGCCGACCGCAGTTTCGGCCTGACCAACGCCGAACGCGGGCGGGCACTCCGAACTGCCGTCGCACTCGATGACGACGACCCCTTCGAGGAACCCGACGCCGACTGCTGGGTGTGTGAGGGTATCTGTGACCGCTTCGACGAGTTGGCCGACCGCGTCGTCGAGGCACTCGGCGAGACCGAACTGTACACCTATCAGGTCGGCACGCGCATCCCGCCGCTCGTCGAGGAGAACGAACGGCTCCTGCGACTCGACGCCGGCTTCGAGGAGGACGCCGGCGAACCGCTGAAAACCGAGGTGAACCGCGAGGTGGGCCGCCGCGTCGGCGCGAAACTCGGTGCCGAAGTCGACTTCGAGCGCCCTGACGTGCAGTTCCTCATCGACCTCGCCGGC
The DNA here is from genome assembly GCA_048618255.1 of Natronomonas sp. Taxonomy (GTDB): domain Archaea; phylum Halobacteriota; class Halobacteria; order Halobacteriales; family Haloarculaceae; genus Natronomonas. The sequence continues at coordinate 2,467 of JBMCDV010000142.1, forward strand.
GAGGACGTCGACGTGGACGTCCAGCGCAACTCCGTGACGATTTACGGCCGTTACCGGAAACTCCAACGGGACATTCCCCAGACGGAGTGGGAGAAGTTCGACGAGAGCGTCGAGGAACTGGTTGCACCGCCGTTTCTGTCGGCGTTCCGCGGCACCGAGGGCGTCTTCCACGGCGCCGGCCGCGAGGACGTCGACGCGCTCATGCTCGACTCCGGCCGGCCGTTCGCACTGGAAATCAAACAACCGCGGCGCCGCGACGCCGACCTCGAGGAACTCGCCGAAGCCGTCAACACCGGCACCGACGGCAAGGTCGAGGTGACCGACCTCGCCTTCGCCACCTACGACACCGTCGAGCGCGTGAAGGAACACGACGCGACGAAGACCTACCGGGCGACCGTCGATTTCGACGAGCCGGTCGAGGAAGCCGACTTCGAGGCGGCCCTCAGCGAGCTAGACAGCGCCACCATCGAGCAACGGACGCCACATCGCGTCTCCCACCGGCGTGCGGACCTCGTTCGGGAGCGAACCGTCCTCTCTATCGACGGCACGCTCGAGGACGACCTCACGGCGACCATCGACGTCCACGGCGAGGGCGGTCTCTACATCAAGGAACTCATCAGCGGGGACGAGGGCCGCACCGAGCCGAGTCTGACCGGCTTGCTCGGCGTCGGAGCGACCGTCCGGGCGCTCGACGTCATCGACGTACAGGGCGTCGACGAACCGTTCCTCACCGAAGAGTACGAACTCGAACGGGACGGCGACCCCGTGACGGGAGCGTCCTAACCGACGGCGACCCTCGCCGTGACGTTTTTTCCGCTCCGCGTCATAGCGTGTCATGGTGGTTCGGTATGCGTACCCACCTAACCGAAGAACTCGAACACTGGTACGGTGCCGAACCGCCGGCGAGTGATACCGGCGGAGACGGCTGACGGCGCTGCGACTGCCGTGCCGTTCACGTCGTTCGTCGGCCACAGTCACCGTTTTTATCGATTTCTTCCGCGACCGGGGATTTATTAGGAATAAACGTCCTACAGTCTCACAACCGGTTTCACGGTGTCATATGAGCGAAGACGTCATTCTCGTCGTCGAGGACGAGCAGGATTTAGCGGACCTGTACAGTGGGTGGCTCTCGGAGCGGTATCCGGTGCGCGTAGCCAACGACGGCTCGGAAGCCCTCGAGAAGTTCGACGAGGACGTCGAGGTCGTCCTCCTGGACAGACAGATGCCGGGGATGGACGGCGCCGCCGTACTGAAACTCATCCGGGACCGCGCCCCCGACTGTCAGGTGGCGATGGTCACCGCCGTCGAACCCGACGTCGACGTCGTCGACATGGGGTTCGACGCCTACATCACGAAACCCGTCCGCGAGGAGGACCTGTTCGACCTCGTGAACCACCTGCTGCACCGACGGGTGTACGACGACAACGTCCGCGAGTTGTTCGCGGCCATCTCCAAGCAAATCGCCCTCGAGAATCAACACGAACCCGAGGAGCTCGCCGAGGACCCACAGTACCAGTATCTGCTCGCGAAAATCGACAAGCTTCGCTCGGAGACCGTCGACCTCGCCGAACAGTTCGACGACGAGGAGTTCCGGACGGCACTCGCGGCGCTACAGTGACGCCGCGGCGCTGACGACTGTTTTATGTCGCCCGCCTTCGAGCGACCGCCATGGAGTTCGGCGTCGACGAGGCCGGCAAGGGCCCCGTCCTCGGGTCGATGTTCGCCGCGGCGGTTCAGGCACCGAAAGAGTTCCTCCCCGACGGCATCGACGACTCGAAGCGACTGACCGACGCGCGCCGCGAGGAACTCGCCGACCTGCTCCGCGCTGACGACCGCATCAGCGTCGGTGTCGCCGAAATCACCCCCGACCGCATCGACGCAGGCAACATGAACGACCTCACCGTCGCCGCTCACGCCGAGGCACTCGGCAAGGTGGCCGAGGACGGCGATATCGGACTGTGTGATGCCGGTGACGTAGACGCCGACCGCTTCGCGTCGCGAGTCGCCGACCGACTCGACGCCGAGGTGACAGTCGCCGCCGAACACCGTGCCGACGAGTCCGACGAACTGGTCGGCGCGGCGAGCATTCTCGCCAAGAGCGCCCGGGAGCGTCACGTCGCCGCACTCGCCGAGCGCTTCGGCGACGTGGGCAGCGGCTATCCATCGGACCCGACGACGCGGGCGTTCTTGCGAGAACACGTCGCCGAGACCGGTGTATTGCCGGATTGTGCCCGGCGGTCGTGGTCGACCTGCGAGGATGTACTGGCCGCGGCCGAACAGTCAGCACTCGAGGAG
>JBMCDV010000143.1:0-4752 GCA_048618255.1 Natronomonas sp.
GTCCTCGCGGGTGATGTTGAGGAACGTCTCCTGTTGTCCGGCGAAGGAGGCGTCAGGGAGGTCCTCGGCGGTCGCCGACGACCGGACCGCGACGAACGCCTCGCCGTCTTCGAGGTCGTCGTAGGCCGCGAGGATGCCGTCACGGACATCGTCGGGGAGTTTCGTCTCGAGGATGAGTTCCTTGGCTTTCGCCTCCGCCTCGGCGAGAGCGGCCGAATCCTCGGAATCGACGTCGACGGCCTCGAACAGCTCCTCGTCGATGCCGGTCTCCTTGATGAACGTTCGGTATGTCCCTGCAGTAACTACGAAACCGGGTGGAACGGGCAGCCCCGCGGCGGTCATCTCGCCGAGCGAGGCGCCCTTGCCGCCGACCGACCCGAGGTCGTCGGACCCGATTTCGTCCAGCCAGAGTACAGCCATCTTGTATGGGAGAGAACCGCCGAGTCGCTAAAGAAGGTTCCGAAGCGAATCTCGGCGACAAGGATTGTCGGAACCGATAACCACCGAATCCCGTGATTCGGCCGTCAAACGGCTCGTTTCTGCCGGTTTCGTCAGTCGCTCTCTTCGACTTCGTGGTCGCCGACGACGAGGTTGGCGCCGCCGGTCCAGACGACCTGTACCCGGCGACCGACCTCGATTCCGCCGGCGTCCTCGGGCGCGGAGGCGGCGGCCGTCACCTCACTGTCGGCGGTGTAGACCGCGGCGCTGTCGCCCTCGACGACGGTGTCGCCGTCGCCGGAGAACGTCGACCCGTCGGCGATGGCCTCGCCGTCGATGCGGAGTTCGACGTTCTCGCGAGCGACCTCGTCGGGACCGTTGCTCGTGGCGGTCACGACCCGGCCATCGAGTTGTTCCAGCGCGAAACTCACCGTCGGCGAGTTGCCGATTTCGTCGGGGTCGATGCCGTCGTCACTTTCGTTGTCGTCGCCGTTGCCGTCGCTTTCGTTCCCGTCGTCACCGTTGCCGAAGGGGGCGGAACAGCCCGCGAGTGCCGTCGTCGCGGCCAGCGCTGCGCCGCCGAGATACGTTCGTCTGTCGATACCGTCGTGTGCTGTCGTCTCGTCCATTGGAGGGTCGGGAGGGTCAGTTAGCGGGCGATTCGCGCTTCGGGGACCGAAGCTATCGGCACGTGCCACGGCGTCGATAAAACTCTTTTCAAGCCGTGTCGGCGCGTCTCACGCCTCGATGATGTCGTCGGCTTCGTACTCCGGTACGACGACCGACCCCTCGAGTGCCGTCACCGCCCGACCGCCGACGGAGACGGGGTCGGCTCTCGCCCGCACTCGAACTCGGCCGGGCCGGTCGACGAAGTGGCCCTGTTCGAACACCATCTCCTCGGGTAATTCGCCGTCGAAGGCCCGCACCTCACGGAGGTACGCACCGACGGCGCCCGAGGCGGTTCCGGTGACGGGGTCCTCGTCGACGCCCGCCGCGGGCGCGAACATCCGGCCGTGGAGCGTCGAATCGGCGTCGAGGGCGTCGAAAGTAAACGCGTAGATGCCCGTCACGCCCAACTCGTCGGTCAACTCGGCGACCGACCCCATATCGGGGTCAAGATTCGAGACGCCTTCGAGGAAGTTCACGGGTACGACGAGGAAGGGTAGACCCGTTGTGGCCGTCGCCAACGGCAAGTCGGCGCCGATGTCCTCCAGCGTCGCGGGGTCGGCACCGAAGGCATCGGCGACTCGCTCGTAGTCGAGGTCTATCCGTTCCACGTCGGCGGTGTCCTGTGTCATCCACACCGTTCCGTCCTCAACGTCGATGTCGAGGACGCCGACGTTCGTCTCCAGCGTCGCCTCGTCGCCGAGTTCGCCCTCCTCGGCGAGGAAGCCGTGACTCGCTATCGTCGCGTGGCCACAGAGGTCGACCTCCTGTGTCGGCGTGAAGTATCTGACCTTGCGGTCGGCGTCGTCGCTCGGCAGCAGGAAGGCGGTCTCGGAGGCGCCGAGTTCGTTCGCCACCGCCTGCATCTGCTCGCCGTCGAGTCCCTCGGCGTCGGGGACGACGCCGGCGGCGTTGCCCGAAAGCGGTTCGCTGGTGAAGGCGTCGACCAAGAGCGCACGTCGCGTGTCCATACACTCGCCACGGAGCGCGGGTTTGTTAAGTGAGGTGGCGGCCTGTGATAGTGTCTCATACTCCTCAGGAGATGCGCCTGCTGGTGTCGATGCGCACCTGGTCGGTCATGACGAGGTCGATGGGTTCGGTGAGTGCTCGGCCGTTGCGGGACTTGGTGACGAGGAGTTGGGACTTGATTTGTCGGGAGAGGACGAGAACCTGCAGTCGCCAGACGGTGTCGACCCGAGCGAGCGTGAGGTCCCGGCGTGGCGGCGTCGTCTCCTGTCCGGTCGCGTGGAGGATGCCGACGCTGTCGGTCTCTCTGACCGTCGACTTGAGGTGGTCGAGAAACGCCAGATACTCCTCTCGGGAGGTCTCCTCGAGGCCGTCGACGGTGTCGACGATGAGGAACGACTCCGGGCGGAGTCCTTCGGTGGCGGTTTCGGGGCTCTCGAGGAGCTCGGTCGGTGTCGTCGCCGTGACGGTCACCGATTCCGCGTCGACTGTCGGGGGGAGCCACTCACGGACTTCGGCCTCCGAGCGGAGCAACGAGACGTAGTGGGTCCGGTGGGCGGCCGTGAACTGCTTGAGGAACAGTTCGCTCTGTGTGGCGGGCGCTGCGGTGAGCGCGAGGAGGTCTCCTGCGGGAACCCCGCCACCGACGGCCCTATCGAGGAACGGCAACCCCGTCGAGAACTGTCGTCCCATCGTATTTGCCATATCCTTCGGTGGGGTCAGTGGGGCAAAAATCCCCTACGTACGGTCGGCGCCGGGTTCACCAGAACGCTTCGTGAACGGCGCGGCCGGCCTCGTTTTCGACGCCGCCGACGACCGGGCAGTCGAGTATCGCCGAGGCGCGAGTCGCGGGTTCGCCGCCGGCGAATTCGACGACTTCGTCCGCGCCGACGCTGTAGACGACCCGGCCAAATCCGGCGTACCGCATCCCACCGCTGCACATCGGGCAGGGTTCGGTGCTCGTGTACATCACGGTCTTGCCTCGAGTGTCGGCATCGAGTTCGCGAAGCGCCCGGTAGGCGAGGTGAAGTTCCGGATGTCGGCGAACGTCGTCTTCGGTGAGAACGCGGTTTGATTCCCGCATGACGATGTCGTCGTCGACGACGAGCACCGACCCGAAGGGTCGGTCGCCGCGGTCGATTGCCTCGCGGGCGAGGTCGATGGCCTCGGCCATGTGGCTCTCGTGGTCGAAACGCTCGAAGTCGGGCATGGTGGGGTACTCCGTCGGCCGAGACATAGGCGTTCGCCCCGCGGTGGACGGACAGATTAACGACACCGGCGTCCCTCCGGGCGAGTATGAGCGACCTCCCGGACGAGTTCAAGTGTACGATTACCAACTGGGAGTACATCTACGGGCTGTGCCGCGGCGTCTCGAATCAGGTGAAAGACGCCGAATTCGAACCGGACGTTGTCGTCGCGCTCGCACGCGGCGGCTGGTTCGCCGGCCGCTGTATCTGTGACTTCCTCGGCATGGACGACTTGACGAGCCTGAAGATGGAACACTACGTCGGTACCGGACAGAAGGCGGACGAACCGACCGTCCGTTACCCGATGCCCGAGGGTAGCGTCGAAGGGAAAGACGTCCTCGTCATCGACGACATCGCCGACACCGGCGGCTCCATCAAGCGGGCCCACGAGTACGTCACCGACCGCGGCGCCTCGGAGGTCCGAACCGCGACGCTACAGTTGCTCCAGACCAGCGAGTTCGAACCCGAATTCGTCGGCGAGCGCTTAGAGGAGTGGACGTGGGTCGTCTACCCGTGGAACTTCATCGAGGACATGATAGACCTAATCGGCGGCGTCATGGAGAAGGCCGACGCGGACACGTTCACGCGCGGTGACATCCGCCACTACCTCGCGGAGTACCACCGCATCGAGCGAATCGGGATGGAAATCGCCCAACCGAACCGCCTCGACGAAGTGCTCGACGAGATGGTCCGCCGGGACGCCGCCGAACGCGTCGGCGAGGACCGCTGGCGACTCGCCTGACGTGTCCGACGCCCTCGAAGCCCTCGTCGAGGCCTACGTTCTCAAAGACGAGACGCGAACCGGCTGGCAACTCCGCGGCATCGAGGCTCCCGAGTCCGTCGCGGCCCACACGTGGGGCGTCGCGCTGCTCGTCGCCCGCTTCTGTCCGCCCGAGGTGGACCTCGAGCGTGCGCTACTGCTCGCCGTCGTCCACGACGTTGCCGAAGCCGAAACCGGCGATATCGCAACGCGTGCCGAGGCTGACGCCCAATCGGTCGACGCCGACGAGAAGGAGCGCCGGGAACGCGAGGCGATGGCCGGCCCGCTCGCAGCGCTCGGCGAGGGAATCCACGAGGCGTGGGAGGCATACGAGACCCGGGACACCGCCGAAGCCCGGTTCGTCAAGGACATGGATATCCTCGACACCTGCCTGCAGGCGCTGGTATACGAGCGACAGCAGCGTTACGACCCCGACGCCGACAATCCCCACTTCGAGGCCTACGACGACTTAGACGAGTTCTTTGCGACCGGCGAACCGCGACTGTCGACGGCCCGCGGCCGCGAGTTGTTCGAGCAGGTGCGCGAGCGCTACGAGACCGCAAACAAAAACCGATGACCGTGGATGCGGCCCTCCGAGAAGCGGCGCCACGGGTGTGGGCGCTCTGGAAGATGAGCCGCCCGTCCCAGTTGTTGCTCATCGTCGTGGTGTACGCC
>JBMCDV010000144.1:0-4744 GCA_048618255.1 Natronomonas sp.
CTGGGACCGTGGCATAGAACGGGTCGCCCGCGCCGACCTCCGGTCGCTGCCGGTCGTCGCCGACTGCGTCTTCCTCGCCGGGACGCAGTTCGGCGTCGGTGGGACCATCGCGACGCTCCGAAAGACGCTTTCGGCGCTCGAAGACGCTACGACTGAAAGTGGTCGCGTCGTCGGTGACTTCAAAGACCCATTCGCTGTCGCCGACGACCACGTCGCCGGACGGGAGGAACTACTCGATTTCGACCGCGAAGCCGGCGTCGCGCGCCGACGAATGCGAACCGAGTATCGGGACCTCGCGGAGCCGTGGCTGGATTTGCTCTGTCTCACGCCCGCAGCAGCGCGAGACGCTATCGGCGTGACGGCGTGGTCGGTCACCGACAGTATCGAAGGTGACGGAGCGCGTTACTTTGTCGTCTGTGACCGCTGACGGTCCACTCGACGGCCGACCACAGAGTTAAGCCGGTTGCTACTGTATGACACACTGGAGCCGAACGGCTCCGTAGTGTCACATGGGGGGTCACTCCCCCATCAGTCTGTGTGCGGGCAGGTGGTCCGTGAGGCCGCTGATTTCCTTCGGCGTCGTGTCCTCGAGTTCCGGAAGCGTCCAGACCGGACAGTCACACATCCGTTCGAGTTCCGCGGGGTTCGTCCGTTCTGCGACGGTCGCGTCCTCGTATCGGTTGAGCGCGACGCCGGCGACTGACACGTCCCGGCGGCGCAACGCCTCGACGGTCAGCGCCGTGTGGTTGAGCGTGCCGAGACCGGAGCGAGCGACGACCAACGCCGGAAGGTCGAGGGCGGCGACGAGGTCGAGAATCTCCCTCGGCGGGCCGTTCGATAGCGGAACCCGGAGTCCGCCGGCACCCTCGACGACGGCCGCGTCACTGTCGGCGAGCGCCTCGCGAGTTTCGGCAAGGAGTGCGTCGTAGGTGATTGGGTCGTCCGCTCGGCGGGCGGCGACGGCGGGTGCCAGCGGTTCGCCGTAGGTCCGGAGTCGCACCGCGGCGTCGTCGGCCCCACAGACGCGCTGGACGAACGCGGCGTCGTCGTCTTGGGGAAATCCGGTTTGGGCCGGTTTGATTGCACGCGCGTCGGTGCCGGCGCTTCGAAGGGCAGCGATTAACGTAGCCGTCACCACCGTCTTGCCGACGCCAGTGTCCGTCCCGACGACGGTGAGGGTCACAGAAGCCCGACCTCCTCGCCTGCGGCCTCGAAAGCGGAGAGACAGCGGTCGATATCGGCGTCCGTGTGGGTCGACTGCGGTGCGAGCCGAATCCGACTCGATCCGGCGGGGACCGTCGGCGGACGAATCGCCGGCGCGACGATGCCCGCCCGCTCGAGACCCTCCTCGAGGGCAACGGTGGCGTCGCGGCCGCCGACGACCACCGGCAGGACGTGCGTGTCGCCCCACACGTCGTAGTCGAGTTCGGTCAATCCCGAGCGGAGCCGTTCAACGTTCGACCACAGCGCTTCCCGGCGCTCGGGGGCGAGTTCCAGCGCCCGTTCGGCGGCCGCCGCTGCGGGCGGGGCCAGCCCCGTCGAGAAGACGAACGACCGCGCGGCGTTGAGCAGGTGTTCGACGAGCGGTTCGTCGCCGGCGACGAACCCACCCTGTGCGCCCAGCGCCTTCGAGAGCGTCCCCAGCTGCACGTCGACGCGCTCTTCGAGGCCGCGCTCGCCGACGATGCCACCGTCGTAGACGCCCGTGGCGTGGGCCTCATCGACCATCACCCAGGCGCCGTAGGCGTCGGCGGCGTCACAGATGGCCTCCAGCGGTGCCACATCACCGTCCATCGAGAACACCGAATCGGTGACGACGAGCCACGACTCCGCAGAGCCGGCGTCCGCTCGGGCGGCCATCGCCTCGGACAGCGCGTCCGCATCGCAGTGGTCGTACACTACCACGTCGGCGTCGGAGAGCCGCGCACCGTCGATGATGCTGGCGTGGTTGAATTCGTCCGAGAAGATGACGTCGGGGTCTAAGGCAGTGAGCGTCCCGACGTTCGCGGCGTAGCCCGAGGAGAACGCCAGCGCCCGCTCGGTTCCTTTCTCGTCTGCGAGTCGGCGCTCCAGCGAGCGATGGGCGGGGGTGTCACCGACGACGAGTCGAGAGGCCCCGGCGCCGGTGCCGACGTCGCGGGCCGTCTCGGCGGCGGCCGCAGCGACCCGGTCGTCGCCCGCGAGACCGAGGTAGTTGTTGGCGGCGAAGACGAGTCGCTCACCGCCGAAGACCGGCGGGTCGCCACCGGGGTCTTTGGCGACGGAAGTCCGGGTTGCGACCGACTCGACGGGCGTGAGGTCTCGCCTGAGGCCCGACCGCTTACGGTGCCGGAGTCGCGCTCGGAGGTCGAAGCCGTGTGACTGTTGGAGACTCATCGGTTCGGTTCAAAAGCCCGGCATCAGGTCGGCAGGACCGAAGACGCCGTACTCGCCGGCGCGGTTCCGTCTAACGCCCGCCTTCAGGTAGCCGAGCGCCGGACCGTTGACGTTGGCCTCCATGCTCGTGGCGTCGTCGAGTTGGAAGGTGTTGGTTCCGACCTCGCCGTCGAAGGTCTTACCGGTGACGCTGACGGTGGTCGTCGTCGGCTTCTCGTCGGAGCGGACGTCCAGGATTCCGCCGACGGTCACGTCCTCTGCATCACAGATTCCGGCCCGCTCGAGCAGCACGTCGTCGGCGTGTTCCATGTCCTCGAACTCGATTCGGCCGTCGTGGTCATCGATTATGGCCTCGATTTCCTCGTCGGAGAGGTCGCGTGCGGTCTCGATGTCGTAGCCGTCGAGGTGGGCGATGTCCTCACGGACGGTGCCGCGGTTGTCCTCGTAGCCTGATTTGAGACCGACGCCCCACCAGATTTCGACTTCCTCGACTTCGACGAACGACTGGGCGGCGAGGGCCGAAGCGCCCGTGAGGAACCCGGGCGTCGCACCCGCACCACAGACGAAGGTGATGCCGGACTCCTCGAAGGCGTCGGTGCGTTCGTCCAGCATGCCGATGACGCGGGAGCGTTTCAGCACGTCGACGAGGACGCCCTCGTAGCCGGCCTCGGCGAAACGGTCCGCGACGCGGGGGATGAAGTCGTGTTCGAGGTTCGGCAGTGCGATGAGTACCGCGTCGATAGCGTCCGATTCAGCGATGATGTCGTCGATTGGCGTTTCTGTGGCGTCTGCCTGCACGGAGGCGGCGACTCCTTTCCGCTCGCCGGACTGTTTGACTGCAACAGCTCCGCCGTCAGTTCGCGGTTCGCCTTGCTCACCGCTCTCAGTCGAGGTGCGTCGCGCCTCGCTCGCAATATTCCCCTCCGTCGCCGCCAGCAGCTCCTCCACGTCGAGGCCGTCGTGGTCGACGGCGACGCCGTGGCGGTCACACGCCGCAACTGGTTCGAGACCGTCTTTCCGCGTCGAGTATTCGAGTGCTCGTCGGCCGATGCCACCGGTTCCCAGTACTGCGAAGTTGATATCGTTCATTGTCGTAGTGTTGTATTAGTCGTCCAGTTCCCCCGTCGCGTTGCTCGTCGCGCTCCCGACGGCTGTGTCGGTGGCGGGGTCTCGGTGTCTCGCTTTCACGTTCTCGGGGTCGAAGTCGTTGACCGCGCGGTTCGGCTCCAGCCCGGCGCGTTCGACGATTTCGATGTCGTCGCCGGGGTCCTGTCCCTCGGTCGTGAGGTAATCTCCGGTCAACAGGCCGTCTGCGCCGGCCTCGAAGGGCAGGTGCTGTTCGTCGGGCGCGAGGTTGACCTCGCGACCGCCCGTCAGTCGGACCCGAGAGTGGGGATGGAGCAGTCGATACACCGCGATGGTCTTGATTACCTCCGTCTTCGAGATGGCGGCGTGGTCGGCATCGCCCATCGGCGTTCCGGCGACGGGGTTGAGGATGTTCACCGGCAGCGAGGAGACGCCGATATCCTGCAGTTCGATGGCGGCGTCCACGCGGTCGGTCGGTGATTCGCCCATCCCGAGGATGACGCCGGCACACAAATCCATCCCGGCGGCTTTCGCCCGCCGGAGCGTCTTCAGTCGGTCCTCGAAGTCGTGGGTGCCGACGACCTCCGGGAAGTACCGTCGAGAGGTCTCGATGTTGTGATTGTAGTGGTTGAGGCCCTCTTCGGAGAGGATTTCGGCCTCCTCTTCGGTGAGCAATCCGAGGGAGGCGTCGACCTCCACGTCGGTTTCGTCGCGGACGAGCCGAATCGCTTCGAGGATTTCGTGCCACTCCTCGGGGCGGTGTTCCTTCGAGACGCCCTTCTCGGCGACGACGATACCGAAGCGCTGGGCACCGTCGGCTTCGGCGCGTTTCGCGGCTTCGAGCACTTTCTCGGGCCCGAGGAAGCCGTAGGTGTCGATGCCGGTGTCGAAGTGGGCCGATTGGGCACAGAAGCCACAGTCCTCGGCGCAGTCACCCGCCTTCGCGTTGACGATGCTGCAGGCGTCGACCGTCCCATCGGAGAACTCTCGACGAACGAGGTCGGCGCCGGCGGCCAGTGCCTCGGCCGGCTGGGCGATGAGCGCCAGCCCGTCGGTCCGGTCTAAGCTATCGCCGTCGAGAACTCGCCGGACCGCGTCGTCGACCGTTCGGTTACCTGTTTCGTAAACCACGCTAGCTACGGTGGTTGACAGTATAATAAATCTACCGGACGTTGGAAGTTTTCGATAGCTGCCGCTAGGCGAGGAGTTCGACCGGCGTGTGAACGCACCACGAAGGGGTGTTTTGTAAACCTATCGTAGAATGTCGGTTGACGGCGTCGTC
>JBMCDV010000145.1:0-4713 GCA_048618255.1 Natronomonas sp.
GACGCGAATCGGGAACGACGGGTCCGTTCCCGTCGCTCCAACCAACCGCTCGATGCGGCGCTGTTGGCCCGAGGGGACGTGAATCGCCAGCGGGTCGGTCCGCTCGTTGAAGTCCATCGTCTGCAGCAGTCCCGGAATCCCGAGGGTGTGGTCCGCGTGGAGATGCGAGACGAAGATATGGGAGACGCCGAAGCCGGTTCCGAAACGCATCATCTGTCGCTGGGTTCCCTCCCCGCAGTCGAAGAGGAACCGCTCGCCCTCCCGACGGCAGAACACCGAACTCGTGTTCCGCTGGGTCGTCGGCACGGCCCCGCCGGTTCCGAGGAACGTCACACACAGCGACATACACGGGGAAAGTGGCGGCGTTTACATACCGCCTTCGATGCCGCGCTACTCCCCGTCCCAGTAGTCGACGTCGTCGTCGCGGTTGTAGTAGCCGTGGACCGACCGCTGCTGGCGGCCGCCCGGTGGCGACCCGACGAAGACGCCGATTTTCCCCGAATCGGGGTAGACGGTCACGTCAGGTTCGTTCATCGTCGAGACGGCGAGATAACGGAGCGGCTCCTCGGAGTCGTTGACGACGCGGTGGCCGCCGAACTCGTTGGCCGGGAAGGCGACGTAGTCGCCCGCCTCGAGGTCGTACGTTTCGCCATCCAGACGGAGCGTTCCGGTCCCCGAGAGGACGTACAGCGCCTCCTCGTTGCCGGTGTGGTAGTGATAGGGCCACGACCGGTGGCCAGCCGGCAGTTCGTACAGACTACAGCCGATGGCCTCGCCGTCGGCCGCCTCGGCCAGCTGCTTGCGTTTGAACCGCGTCTCCCCGCGGTCGGTTTCGGACCACTCGAGGTCGGCTTCGTTGATGGGACCCATCTCGACTCAGACGTAGTGGAACCACTCGTCGTAGCCGTCGAGTTCGCCGTTGACGAGGTCGAAGAACCGCTGTTGAACCTCCTCGGTAATCGGGCCACGAGAGCCGTTGCCGATTTCCTTGTCGTCGACGCTCCGGATGGGCGTCACCTCGGCGGCGGTGCCGGTGAAGAACAGCTCGTCGGCGGTATACAGCTGGCCGCGGGCGATGGACGCCTCGTCGTGGACGGTGTAGCCGAGGTCCTCGGCCAGTTGGATTGCCGTCTCGCGGGTGATACCGTCGAGGATGGATTCGGAGAGGCCAGTCGTGTAAATCTCGCCGTCGTTGACCATGAAGATGTTCTCGCCGGGGCCCTCCGCGACGTTGCCCTCCTTGTTGAGGACGATGGCCTCGACGTAGCCGTTTCGGCGGGCCTCCTCGCCGGCCAGCATGGAGTTGACGTAGGGGCCGGTGGCCTTCACGTTCGTCGGAATCTGACTGGAGGCGTGTTTCCGCCACGAGGAGACCATCACGTCGACGCCGTTCTCGATGGCGTCCTCGCCGAGGTACGCACCCCACGGCCAGCAGGCGACCATCGTCTCGGTCGGACAGTCCTTCGGCGAGACGCCCAGCGAGTTGTAGCCGTAGTACACCAGCGGCCGGATGTAACAGGACTCCAACTCCTGTCGGCGGATGAGTTCCAGCGTCGCCTCGGTAATCTCCTCGCGCGTGTGCTGGATGTCGTGGTCGAGCACCTTCGCCGAATCGAACAGGCGGTCGAGGTGTTCCTCCCAGCGGAACAGCGCCGGGCCGTCGACGGTGTCGTAACACCGCGCGCCCTCGAAGACGGCGGTCCCGTAGTGCAGCGAGTGGGTCAGAATGTGTGTCTGTGCGTCGTCCCAGTCGACGAACTCCCCGTTCTGCCAGATGGTGTCGACGTCCATCTCCTCGAAAGACATACTCCGTCTGTGGGCGCCCCCCGTAATGAGTGTTGACGATTACTGTGAGCGGGTGTCACGCCACCGACACCGCTCGTCAGCCGAGTCGGGCGAACAGTTCCGACCCCTCGACGTACGCGAAGCCGTTCCGGTCAGCGTAGGCGCGGGCCGCCGCCGGCGACAGGGCGCCGCCGGATTCGTCGTCCATCATCTCACAGACGACGACTGCGGGTTCGACGCCCGCGGCGTCGGCCAGCGCGATACCGAGTTCGGTGTGTCCCTCCCGGTCGGAGAGCAGTCCCGGTGCGGCCCGAAGCAGGTGGACGTGGCCGGGCGAGCGGAACGATTCGGCGAAGCCCTCGGCATCGGCCGCGACGGAACCTACGGCGCCGTCTCCGGCGACGGTCGTCGCACGCCGCACCGCACCCGCGGCCGCACCGAGTTCCGAGATGGTGAGCGCGCGGTCCTCGTCGGTGATGCCGGTGAAGGTGTCGCGGTGGTTCACCGTCAAGGAGAACGACGACCGCTCGTCGTAGGCGAGGTCGTGGCTGGCGGCCGTCGGGTGGTCGATGAGTTCCTGTGCGAACGGCAGGTCCCACGTCGCACAGACGTCGTCGGCCAACGCGACACAGATTAGACCGCCCGCGTCGTTTCGCATGCGGGCGACATCCTCGGGAGTGACGGCGGCCGCCGGGTAGACGAGGTCGACTTCGCCCTCGCGGTCGGCGGCGTCGTGGACGAGTACCGGTTCGCCGGCGGCGAAGGCGGCGAGGGCGGAATCGACGCCGCGGCGGACGCGCGTGGTGTTACTGCTCTGAGACATGGATGGTGACGTGGTCGTCGTCGTTCAGGCCCAGTTCGTCGCGGAGGCGGTCGGGCGCGATAATTTCGAGTTGGTCGGTGCCGTGGTGGGTCCGCTCGGGAGCGATGACGTGGGCGTCCTCGTAGTGGGTGCCGTCGGCGGTTTCGACCGTCGCCGGCCAGCAGAACGCCGGCCCGTACGTCCGGTCGTCGTCCTCCCAGCCGTCGATGCCGACGGGGTCCAGGGCGTCCATGCGGGCACGAGCGCGGACGCTCTCGTCGTCCAACTCGACGTTGAGCGTGCCGGCGAACGGTTCGTAGCCGAGTCGGTCGCGGAACTGCTCCATGTAGCCCGAAAGGGAGATGTAGTGTCGTCCCTCGCCCATCCCGCTCGTGACGACGCCGGCGAGGTCCACGTCGGCGTCGCCCTCGAACAGTCGACGGTAGTCGGCGTACTCCCGCTGGAGGGCCCGCTCGCCGACTTCGGTGACGGCGATGCGCTGGCCGTCGCCGGTCATGTCGCGTTCGATGAATTCGGCGTCTTCGAGCCGCTGGAGTCGCCGGGAGGCGGTCTGGTTCGATGCGTCGAGACGGTCGGCGAGCGCCGCACACGTCACCGTCGCCCGACCCTCGAGCGCGCCGTCGAGGGCGACGAGCTTCAGCGTCGCCAACTCGTCGTGTCCCACGCGCTCGGTCGTCTGTGACATACCATCCGGTAGGGAGTAACACCTCTTAACCGTAACGGAAATGGCATGCGTAACAGAATTGGAACGGGGCGCACGCCGAGAGCGGTTTACAGCGTTAACTGCGGCCCCGGGACGTAAATACGTGGCGAGGTCGGCGACGGCTGCCGTCAGTCGCTGGTGCCTTTGGCGTAGGTGCCCTCGGCCCAAAAGTCCGAGCCGCCTTTCAGTTCCGGTACCCACGTGTCTTCCTCGCGTGCGAGGAGTGCGACTCGCGAGGCCGGCACGTCGCGGACGACGGGGTGGTCGGGCATGTACTCGCCGACCGATTCGGTGAAGGCGACGACGTCCTCGTGGTCGGGCATCACCTCGCGGTCGAGACGGTCACGGGAGTTGCCGACGTGCATGAACGCCTTCATTTCGACGAAATCGGCGTCGGCGCGGTCGAACATCCCCGCGTACCACTCGGGGGTCGACATGTTGTAGCCGTTCAGAAGCGTCGTCCGCAGGACGGTTCGAGTCTCGTCCTTTTCGGCGAGTACGTCCAGCGTCTCGATGAGGCTGTCCCAGGCGTCGTCCTCGACGGCCTTGACGACCTCGCCGAAGGTCTTCCGGTCGGGGGCGTCGACGCTGACGTACAACTGCGTCGGGTCACACTCCGCGAGCACCTCCGGCCGGGTGCCGTTGGAGACGAGGAACGTCGTGATGCCGCGGTCGTGGAACGCCTCGATGAGTTCCGGCAGGTAGGGGTACAGCGTCGGTTCGCCGTCCAGCGAGATGGCGACGTGACGCGGCTCCATCGCCTCCTCGAACACTTTTTCGGGGACGTCGTCGTTGCCGCCGAAGCCGCTGAGGAGCTTCCGCTGGAGGTCGATGGAGGCGTCGACGACCGCCTCGGGGTCGTCCCACTCCACGTCGCCGAGTTCGTAGGCGTGACCGGCGTGGTCGCGCCAGCAGAACACACAGCGCTCGTTGCACTTGACGACCGGCGTCATCTGGATACAGCGGTGGCTCTGGATGCCGTAGAAGTGGTTCTTGTAACAGCGGCCCTCTCCACGCAGGGCGTTTGCCGTCCACCCGCAGGTCTGGGCGGCGGTGTGGTTCTCCGAGTGATAGTCAGGGTCGCTGACCTGCTTGGGCATACCCGCCCATACAGCGACGAAGGCCTAAAGGCCGTGGTTCGGCTTCGTGACAAGCTATGTCATGACATCCGATGCACGTTCTCCCGGGTCACGATACGTTCGTCCACTGCAGTCGCCCTTTGGTCAATGTTCACACGAACTCCTAATACAATTTGTATGCTTTCTACAGAACTCTTTTGCGTGGTGATGGAAACGAATAGACATGCTCAGAGGGCTCGATACGTGGGGCGAAAGCGACGACGAACCGATGATAATCAAAGCGGCCGGGAGGAAAGCCTTCGAGGGAAGTGTGACCGTCTACG
>JBMCDV010000146.1:0-4713 GCA_048618255.1 Natronomonas sp.
GGGTCCAGCGAAACGACGACGTTCTCGACGTCGTTCGGCCCCGTGTTGGTGAACGTTCCGCTGAGGGTCCCGTCCTGTGAGACCCGCAGCGAGGAGTCGATGTTCTCGAACGTGAACGTCTGGTCGTCGTCGGGGGCGACGCCGACGGTGTTGCGCTGGGTCGCTCCAGTCGTCTCGCGGGTGTCGTAGCCGATGGCCATATCGACGGCGTACCCCCGGGTGCGTGCGTCCTGGGCGAACTGTCCATCGACGGTCACTGTCCGCTCCTCGCCGGGGGAGATGCGACCGAGGAAGACGCTCGCGGACTCGCCACCGCCGAACGTGAGCCCGGCTTCTCGGGTGGTGAGGTCGGCCGTCACGTCGTCGAGTGCTTCCTCGCCGGTGTGTTCGAGCGTGATACCGATTTCGCCCCGTTCGCCGGGACCGGCCGTCGAGTCCACGTCGGTGACGGCGAGGACGCCGTCGGTATCCGGTGTGACGCCTATCGTCGACCGACTCGTGAACGGTACGTCGTCGTCGTCAGTGTATTCGACCGACAGCGAGGCAGGCAACTGCCGGATTCCGGCGTCCTCGGCGACGCTACCCGACAGCGTCACCGTTCGATTCTCGCCCGGTTCCCACCGGTCGACGTACGTTTCGCTGGAACCGGAGGTGCCCAACTGTAGGTCCTCTGTCAGCGATTCGAGGCCGACGACGGCGTCGTTGGCCGCCGCCTCACCGGTGTTCGTCAACTCGAGTTCGACGGCGCCGCTGTCGCCCGGGGCGGGTGCGCTAACGTCCCGGATTTCGAAGTCGGCCTCCTCGTCGACGACGACTTCGACGGTGCGACGGACGCTGACGCTCTCGTCGCGCTGTGAGAAACCACCGCGTTCCCCCACGAACGGCGTGTACTTGTATCGGACCCGAACCGGGACCTCGTAGGTGCCCGGGTCGGCGTCCTCGTCGACGGTGAGTTCGACGTTGG
The DNA here is from genome assembly GCA_048618255.1 of Natronomonas sp. Lineage (GTDB taxonomy): Archaea > Halobacteriota > Halobacteria > Halobacteriales > Haloarculaceae > Natronomonas. The sequence goes on from JBMCDV010000146.1 coordinate 965, forward strand.
CCGGTATCGCGGCACCGTCTTCGACGCTTCCGACGGCGACTTCGCCGCTTCGAACCGATATGGGGCCGTCGTCGAGCGCTTCGACGGTCAGCCCGCGGGCGGTCGTGGTGCGCCGTTCCGCCTGGGCGTTGGTGCTTCCGTCCTGTATCTCGCCGCGATTGATGACGCTCATCTGCAGTTGGGTCGTCTCGCCTGCCGAGAGGCGATTGTCGCCGGCGGTGAGCGAGATTTCGGGTTCGCCGGTGACGTTTGCGGCCGCGGGGGCGGCGAAAAGCGGCGCGAAAACCGAAGCAAAAAGAGCGATCGAGAGGACGACGGCGGCAATGCGGGGCGTTTCCGTTGAGACCATACTCCGATACAGTCCCGCTGTCCACTTAGTTACCCGTCCAACGAGGGGGGGTGTCCCTCCGTTCGGTTCCCGCTGGGGTCGGTCGCCGTCGGCGTCGCGACGGATTCGGCTCATGGGCTACCTACCGTTCGGTAGGTTATTATGGGTTCTGATTCCGGCGTTCTTCCAGCGACGGTCGGCTCACTTCCGTCCGCTCTCGCTGTCGATAACGAGCCGACTGTCGATATACGCGTCCAGTTCTGTACGGGCCGATTCGAGTGCCCCCTCGTCGCTGGTCGCTGCACGGAAGATGACTCCCTCGATGTTGTACAGGAGGTATTCGGCGACGTCGTGGCTGTCGACTGGCTGGAACACGCCCTCCTCGATACCACGGTCTATCAGGCCGGCCAGTTGGGCTTCGATGCGGCGTTCGCTCTCGGTGAAGTGGCGCCGGTACTCCTCGTCGTGGGCCGCCTGTGCTCGGAGTTCGACGTACGCTCGGGCGAAGTCGGGCGTCATGAACGTGGCCTCCTCGTCGCCGGCGGCATCGGAGACGTTCAGGAAAAACGAGTCGAGGGCGAACCGTAGGTCCCGTTCGGCGTCGCCGTGTTCATCGAGGGGGAACACGTCGACGAGCCGTTCGGTCAGGAAGTCGAGAAACGCCTTCAACAGGTTGTCTTTGCCGTCGTAGTGGTAGTACAGCGACGCCTTCTCGATGCCGACCCAGTCGGCGACACGTTGCATCGAGAGGCCGTCGTAGCCCCGTTCACAGAGGATTCCGTATGTCGCCTTCATTATCGACTGGCGGGTGTCCTCCGGGTCCGATGGGAAGATTTCGACTGGTTCGTGGGGCATGGGTATCTACTGGCTGCTGTCTCGATAACGTTCTGTCGGTCGCTACCACCGAGTCCGTTGGGGGTTATCTACTGCTCGACGAGGCCGTACGTCGACTCGAGGTGGTCGATGATCCAATCGACCGTGTCGGGGTCGTAGGTCCAGAACCCGTAGAACGCACGCGGTTCTCGCTCCTCGGCGAGCAGCGCACACTTGTTGACGTTGACGCCGGCGCCGTCGTAGACGACGAACCACGACCGCTCGATCTCCTCGGCGCGTTCGACGTGAATCGTGAGGTCCGTATCGTGTTCCGGCACGTCGGTGTCCGGGGCGCCGTAGGCGTGAACCTCGAGGCTTCCCTTCTGGGCGAGTTGCTCGTAGATGTCCATCTGGTCTTCGAGGATAGAGAGCTGTTGGAATCCCGAGTGGAGCGTCCCCTTCCCGACGCGCCACGCGCGGTCCTCGATTTCTCGGGAGGCGGCGACCATCTGCTCGATGTCGTAGGAGGTGAACATCGTCTCGTCGAGGTGGTCGAGGATGGGGCGGTACGCCTCGCCCTCGAACCCCGGTTCGGTTTCGCTGTCGTCCGGGTCCAGAACCTCCTGGAGGTTCGCAGCCGTGACGAACGCGTCGTCTTCGGAGAGAACGACGAACGAAGTCGGCTTGCCGCTGGGCGTTCGCTCGGCTGATACCGAGAGGTTCCGGTCTCGGAACTGCTCTCGGAGTGACGAAGCGGCGCTGTCGGGTGCGTTGTACACCGTGAGCCGCTTCTCGTGGTCTTCGACCCCCGTAATAAGCTCGGTGAGAGACATTCGCTCTAGAGATACCACGGAATTCCGAGTAATAAGCCTGTGGTCGCGCCGTCGAGGTCGGGTCGCCTTGGACCTCGGTCGAGCACTACGGCCCGGCCGAAACCCAACCACTCCGACGGTGTTTAAACACCTTTATCATTATTAATCCATGCTAATACGTAGCAAACGCTTTAGTCCGCGGCCGACCAACCACCAGTAAGGCGCTCGACGTGGGCGCAGTGATAGATATGACACAGGAACTCGTCTGGCGAATCGCGGGAGGTTCCGGCGACGGAATCGACTCGACGAGTCAGAACTTCGCGAAGGCGTTGATGCGGTCGGGACTCGACGTATTCACCCATCGACACTACCCGTCACGCATCCGTGGCGGCCTCACGTACGTCGAGATTCGGGCCGGCCCCGACCCGGTTCGGTCCCGCGGTGACGGCTACAACTTCCTGTTGGCGCTGGGCGACTCCTTCGCCCGTAACCCACAGGAGAACGCCTACTACGGCAACGAAGAAGTGAAACCACTCGCCGAGAACCTCGACGAACTCCGCGAAGGCGGCGTCATCGTCTACGACGAAGGACTCATCGACGTCGAGGACATCCCCGACTTCGAAGAACGCGTCGAGGACAACGGCTGGCACGTCTACCCGATGGACCTCCGGGCCATCGCGCGCGAACACGGTCGGGAAGTGATGCGCAACACCGCCGGCGTCGGGGCGACCGCAGCGCTCCTCGATTACGACATGGAGCACATCCAGGGACTCATGGAAGACCGGATGAGCGGCGAGGTGCTCCAGGCGAACCTCGACATCCTCCAGATGGTTTACGACGAGGTCGAGGAGATGGAGTTCTCCCACGACCTCCGGATGCCTACCGGAAGCCACGACGAAGAGCAGGTGTTGCTCTCGGGATCGAACGCCATCGCTTACGGCGCCATCGACGAGGGCTGTCGATTCATCGCCGGCTACCCGATGACGCCGTGGACCGAGGTGTTCACGCTGATGACCCAACACCTCCCGGAAATCGGCGGCATCTCCGAACAGGTCGAAGACGAAATCGCCGCCGCGGCGCTGGCCCTCGGTGCCTCTCACGCCGGCGTGAAGGCCATGTCCGGCTCCTCGGGCGGCGGCTTCGCGCTGATGTCGGAACCGCTCGGCCTCGCAGAGATGACCGAAACGCCCGTCGTGTTGGTCGAGGCGATGCGGGCCGGCCCCTCGACGGGGATGCCGACGAAACCCGAACAGGCCGACCTCGAGCACGTCCTCTATACGAGTCAGGGCGACTCCTCGCGGGTCGTCTTCGCGCCCGGCAACGTCGCCGAAGCCTACGACCAGACCCGTGCGGCCTTCCGAATCGCCTACGAATACCAACTGCCGGCCATCGTTCTCTACGACCAGAAACTCTCCGGCGAACTCCGGAACGTCGACGAGTCCTTCTTCGACCGCGAGCCGAACCCCGACCTCGGGTCGACGCTGTCCGAGGAGGAAATCGCCGAAGCGGCCCACCACGCCTCCGGGAAGTTCCAGCGGTTCCAGCACGACCCCGACAACGACAAGGGCGTTTCGCCCCGGTCGATACCGGGACAGAAGGACGGCCGATTCCTCGCGACCGGCAACGAACACACCCCGGAGGGCCACATCAGCGAAGACCCGAACAACCGGGTCGCCCAACTCGGCCGTCGGATGCGGAAACTCGAATCCATCCGCGAGGAACTCGACGCCGAGGAATCGAGCCATCAGACGTACTACGGTCCCGACGACGCCGACTACGGCATCGTCACCTTCGGC
>JBMCDV010000147.1:0-4651 GCA_048618255.1 Natronomonas sp.
GACGCTTGGAACGTATGCGTCTTGAAACCTTAGGGCCACAATCGGCCTGAAATCCCGTGGTGGGATTCCCGCGACTTTAGGCGCGGGAGGAGGTCAAATACTGGCGAACGTCCTCTCGACGCCCCTCGCAGACCGAAACGTCCAACCGCTCGCTCGCCGAAGCGACGGATAGTGCCCGACTACGATGCGGTCCTCTTCGACAGCGACGGCGTGTTGGTCGAACCGCCGGGCGCCGAGACGCAGACGGCGGCAATCAGGCAAGCCTTCCGGTCGGTCGGGGTCGACGACCCCGACGAGGGACACGTCACCGACCTCACGAGCGGCGTCACCAGCGAGACGCTCGACGACATCGGAGCGGCCTACGATATCGACCCGGTCGCCCTCTGGGACGCTCGCGAACACCACGACGAGCAATCGCAGTTCGAGGCGTTCAGAGCCGGCGACCGCGACTGCTACGACGACACCGCCGCAGTCTCCGAGGTACCCCTCCCGCGTGGCGTCGTGAGCAACAACCACCACAGCACCATCGAGTTCGTACTGGAGTTCTTCGAGTTCGACGACGCCTTCGACACCTACTACGGCCGCGAGAAGACCGTCGAGAGTCTCGGTTTGAAGAAGCCAAACACGCACTACGTCGAGCGGGCTCTCGAGGATTTGGGCGGCGGGCCGGCGCTGTACGTCGGCGACAGCGAAAGCGACGTACTCGCGGCCCACCGAGCAGGTCTCGATTCGGCGTTCCTGCGGCGTCCACACTGCCGGAACGTCGACCTCTCCGTGGACCCGACGTACGAACTCGAAACGCTCCACGGCCTCGCGGAGTTACTCGACTCCTAGCTTAGACCGTCTTCTTCAGTTCGTCGGCGTAGGCGTCTGCGAGCCGCGTCGGTTCGGGGAGTTTGTACGCGCCGCCGCAGGCGGCCACGCAGTCGACGGCCGTCTTCGCCGATAGCCGATGCCCCGAGGAGACGTACAGCGGATTGATGGTCGTAGAGTCGGGATACTGTCGGCTCTGGTAGGCGTAGCCGACCGTCTCGCCGGCCGGGGTGTTCGGCATCGAGTCGTCGGCCTCGATTGCGACGCGGGCGCCCTCGGGCAGCGACTCGACCGACTGTCGCGGTTCGCCACACAGGAGGTTCTTTGCGACGCCCACTGCCGGCGTGTCGAACAGCACACCGACGTGGGTGGCGATGCCGGCCTCTCGGAAATGAATGCGTCCGCTGCCGTCGAGGACCAGCAACTCCGGGTCGGAATCGAGGTTCGCCAGCGCTGCGACGATGGGTTCGCCCTCCCGAAACGCGAGCAGGCCCGGGATGTAGGGAATCGACAGCGGCGTGACGGCGCTGGCCCGTTCTACCACTTCGTCGCCGCGCAGGACGACCACCGCCGAGACGGCGCGGTCGTCGAGGAACGCCTGGTCGACGCCGGCGACGAGGGTCTCTCCCGAAGCGATGTCTTCGGGGTCGAAGTCGATTTCGTCCTCGAAGACGGCCGCCTCGGCGATGTCTCGCTGGAGGGCTTCCATCTCCGCGCGGGACAGCGACGGGTCGGGGAGGAATCGCTCTTCGACGACGTTCATCGGAGGCCGCCGCCACCGCGACCGGGGCCGATGTTCAGCTGTCCCGGGCCGCGTCCGACCTCGTGTTTGATGCGGTTGCCGTACCACAGACCGATGACGAGTCCGGTGAGGTGTGCGAAGTGGGCGACGCCGCTGAGCGGGCCGCCGTCGGCGACGAAGAAGACGACCGACCCGATGGCGTAGAGGAAGGCGAGCGTCCGCATGGAAACGGGGATGAAGAAGAACAACAGCACCTTCAAATCCGGCGAGGTCATCGCCAACACGCCCAGAAGCGCCATCAACGCACCGGAGGCGCCGAGGACGGCCACCTGCTCGCCCGTGAGCAGTCCGACGCCGACCTGTCCGAGACCGGCGGCCATCCCGCTGACGAGGAACAGCACGGTGAACTTCTTCGAGCCGATTTGTCGCTCGACGATGGGGCCGAAGAAGTACAGCACGATGCCGTTGAACAGCAGGTGCGTCGGCCCGCCGTGGGAGAACACCGAGATGACCCACGTCCAGACGTACTCGGGGTGTTCCGTGGTGAGGGTGAATATCTGCCCCCACGTCGTATCGCCGGGCCGGACACCCGGCGGCGGCAGTTCGACCCCGAACAGCGGCGCGAGGAGGTACTGCACTGCGAAGACGACGACCGTGAGCGCGAGGAACAGATACGAGACGTTGTTCCGGAAGTAGCCGAGCGGCCCGCCGGCACCGGTGTCGAGGCCGAGTTTCCCGAGGGCACTGGAGGCCGTCCCGCCGCGGTCGTTCACCGAATCGTCGAACCCGCTGTCGAAGACGCCCTGCGGGTCGTTCCAACTATCCAGGCCGGGGCAGTTGTGGTTCTCCGGGAGCCTGTGTTCGCTGCAGTAGACCCCGCCACAGTGCCGGCAGTTGTACGGCATGTTTACGTGTTTGCCGCACACGTCGCAGTTCGCCATTACCCGGGTTAGCCCGTCGGCGGGCAAAGTCGTTTGGATGTTGGCCATTCGACACGGCCGTCCCCTGCGAGGGTTTATATGTCGGGACGGGACCAGACGGCGTGGACGCCGTCGCGCCGAGCGACCGCGGATTCCGGCGGTCCGTGAGTCCGACTACGCCCGCGAGGGCCGCACTACGCGAAGTACTCCGCCAGCCGCCGGGCCGCCTCCTCAGCCCGAGGCGTCACGAGCGCAAAACGGAGCCACTCCGCTCGGGACTCGCCGAAGGCATCGCCCGGCATCCCGGCGACGCCCGCCTCGTCGATGAGCCGCTCGACGTTCGACAGCGTGCCCGGATAGCCGTCGAAGCGCGCCATCACGTAGAAACTCCCACGCGGGCGGGTGTACTCGGCGCCGGCCTCCTCTAAGGCAGCACAGAAGGCGTTTATTCGCTCTTCGAGCATCCGTCGGTTCTGCTCGTAGTACTCCGCCGGCGTCTCCCGAAGCGCCTTCAGCACCGCGTACTGGGCGGGTCGAGAGCCGGCGACGTTGACGAGCATGTGGCGAGTTCGGACCGCGTCCATCAGCCACTCGGGGAAGACGGCGTAGCCGACGCGGAATCCCGTAATCGCCATCGACTTGGAGAAGGCGTTGGTGACGACGCTGTTCTCCGAATCGAACTCCAAGACCGACGCGAAACTCCCCTCGTCGTAGACGAAGTGGTCGTACACCTCATCGGAGACGAGCAGGGCGTCGCACTCCTCGGCGATGTCGACCAGTTCGCGTTTCGTCTCCCGTCCGTACACTCCCCCGGTGGGGTTGTTCGGTGAGTTGACGACGATGGCGGCGGTGTCGTCGCTCGCGTTCGCCCGAACCGCTTCGGCGTCGAGGGTGCCGTCGCGGTCGGCAGCGACGAACCGCGGAGTCCCGTCGAGCATCTCGGTTCGCTTGTGGTAGTAGGGGTAGACGGGGTCGGCCAACAGTACCTCGTCGCCGTCCAGTGCCTCTAGTGCGGCCGCCATCGCGAGGTAGTTCGCTTCGCCGGCGCCGTTCGTGATGATGACACGCTCGGTGTCGACCCCACGCCTCGCTGCGATTTCCTCGCGAAGCTCCGCGAGACCCTCACTCGGCGGGTACTGGAAGTCATCGACCGGCGAGTCGGCGTACTCCCGAAGACCCTCCCGGAGCGCCTCGGGGGCCTCCCAGTCGGGGTTGCCCGACACCATGTCGACGACGTCGCGGTCTGCCGCCGCTGCGTACTCCATGAGGTGGAAGAACAGCGGCCGCTCGTAGTCGTCCATACCCTCGCTGTGGACGGCAACTACGTCCGTTTGTCGCTTTCCACCGGCCGTTTCAAGTCCGTTCACCGCGACGAACTGGGTATGGCCATCGAGAAACGCATCGGCGAGATTCTCCGAGAGCGTGGCGAGTACGTTGCTACAGCCGAATCCTGCACCGGCGGCCTCATCGGCTCGTTGCTGACCGATGTCCCCGGCTCGAGTGACTACTTCGATAGGTCGGTCGTCACCTACACCTACGACGCGAAACTGGAGGAGGTGGGTGTCCCCCGGGAGATTCTCGACAGCGAAGGGGCGGTCAGCGAGCCGGTCGCCGAACAGATGGCCCGCGGCGTCCGCGACAGCGCGGGCGTGACGTGGGGCGTCGCTACCACCGGCATCGCCGGGCCGACCGGCGGTACCGACGAAAAGCCCGTCGGGACGGTGTACATCGGCGTCGCCCACGCCGGCGAGTGGGGAACCGGCACGTCGTGGTGTTCCGTCGAGCGATACGTCTTCGACGGTACGCGAACGGAAATAAAACGAAAAATCGCGGAACGGGCGCTGGAGGATTTGGCTGACGCCGCCATCGGCGAGTAGGTTTTTGGTAGCCGAGAGAGACCGTTCCGTCGATGGATAAAGAAGGCCACGTCCTGAACGCGATTGCACTCGGCATCGGTCTCGGCTTCATCCTCGAACCGTCCGGGACGATGGAGACGTTACGGGCGGTCGTATTCGTCACCATTCCGCTATCGCTCGGGGCGCTGTTTCCCGACGTGGACACGGCGTTCGGCAAGCACCGCAAGACGCTCCACAACCTCCCGGTGTTGTTCCTGTTTCTGGCGTTTCCGGTGGTGTTCGGCAACCTACAGTACGTCTGGGTCGGAGTTCTTACCCAC
>JBMCDV010000148.1:0-4646 GCA_048618255.1 Natronomonas sp.
CACCTCCAGCGAGCAGGACAGGTCCGGGCACTCCAGCCCGTCCCGCACCGGGCGCCGCTGGCGGAGGCGGCGGTGGTGGCGGCGGAGGTGGAGGCGGTGGCGGCGGCAGCGCACCCACAGTCTCTGCGGAAGGCGAGGTCGTCAGCGCCGAGATGCAGGGGACGATTCTCGAAGTGAACGTCGCGGAGGGTGACACCGTCGAATCCGGTGACGTCATCTGCGTCCTGGAGGCGATGAAGATGGAAAACGACGTTATCGCCGAAATCGGCGGCGAGGTCACGGAAGTCGCCATCGAGGAGGGCCAGTCGGTCAATCAGGGCGACCCGCTGGTCGTTCTCGACTGACGACAGACGCAGCCCCGTTCTTTTAGAACTCGGCTTTCTCGAGAAACAATTCTATTATTTGAATCTTGTGCCGGACTCGGACGGTGTATGATAACACGCCACTTAGATGGTACCACGAGTTGGTAGGGGTATGTCGAGTACCGACGAGGCGAGACATGGAATCGGCATCTGTGAGAACTGCGATTCCATCCAACCGGTGGAAGTCCGGTCCGGTGGGAGCGTCCACGCGGTCGGAAACCCCAACTGCCAGTGTGGCAGCAACGAGTTCAGACTCCTCGAGTAGTTCGCCGCTCTCGGCCGACGTTCACTCCTGTCTGCCGAGTTCTTCGGCGATAGTGCGGGCCTTGAGGACGACGAAACCGGCCGTGATGAGGACGAAGCCGCCGACCATCGGCAGCGACACCGTCTCGTCGAGCAGGACGATTCCTCCTGCCGTCGCAAACACCGGAACGACGTAGGAGACGAGGTTGATTTCCAGCGGACCGAACCGTTCTAAGAGCGTGAAGTAGATGACGTAGGCGATAGCGCTGGCGAAGACCCCGAGGTAGACGACGGCACCGACGGCGACGAGCGACGGCGTCACGTCCGCGATGCGCTCGCCGATGGCGAGGCTCCCGCCGTGGAGCATGAGGCCGCCGACGACCATCGCCCACGCCGTCATTCCGGCGGTGCCGAGCGTCGGGCGGCGACTACGCAGGAGGACGCTCCCCAGCGCGACGCTTCCGGCCGCGGCGACGACGAACGACATCCCGACGAGTTCGGCAGTGAGGAGGTTCGTGGGGTCCGGTCGGGCGATGACGACGACGCCGAGGAGTCCGACGACAACACCGGCGATTCGTCGGATGTCGATGGGCTCCTCCGGGAGGAACGCCGCGGCGAAGCCCGTCGTCAAGATGGGGATGAGACCGTACAGTATCGAGGCGATGCCGCTGGGTATCGACCGTTGGCCGACGAACAACAGGCTGTTTCCGGCGATGAGAAACGCCCCGGCGACGAGGATAGCGAGGCCGTCCTCACGTGTCCGTGGTCGCCACTCGATGCCCCGAGCGACGAGGAAAGCCAACAGGAGCACCCCGCCAACGTCGTATCGGGCCGCGGCGAACAGAAGTGGCGGCAGCGACGACAGGCCGGTACGAATCGCCGGGAAGGACAGTCCCCACAGTCCAGCCAGCGCGACGAAGAGTCCGAGGTTCCGCGCTCGCGTCATCGCTCGCTCCCGGCGACGACCAGATACAACAGCAGCATCATCATCGGAACGACCAACACGACGAGCGAACCGGCCAAAAGCGCGGCGCCCGCTGGGCTCACCGTAACCGTTGTCACGCCGAACGGAACCGTCCGCGGCAGGGCGGGCGCCGAGAGGACGACACCGACCAACGCCCCAAGCAAAAGGGCGAACCCGGTCCCGACCGTATCTCGTATCTGCATGCGTTGTCGCTGCATCGGCCGCTGCCGTGAAGAAACCGCCCCATCGACGCCGTCAGGGACGAAGCGTCGCTACCCGAACAGCACCGAGGAAAGCAGGACGACGGTCCCCGACCCCAAGGCAGTGACCGACAGGATAGCGGTGCCGGCGTAGCCCACGGCGGGCCGCCACCGTCCGATTCGGCCCAACGCCGCGACGGCGACGACACCGACCACCGCGTGTGCCGCGAGGAGTTGCCACCCCGACGGCGAGGTTCCTGCTGTCCCGGCGGCAAGTGACAGCACCGAGGTCACGAGGGCTTCGCGGCCGGTTCCGAGCGCCTCCGTAGCGATGGCCGAGGCGACGCCGTCGAAGACGACGGCCGCGACCCCGTACAGTCCCGCAAATCGGAGTCGGGCGACTGCGTCGGTGTAGACCAACGATAACACGAAATAGGGGCCGACTGCGACGACGGGGGCAGCGACGACGGCCAACGCCACCCACGCGAGACGGACCGGCGTTACGCCCGATGCGGTAAACAGAAGCGAGCCGAGGACGACTGTGGCTGCACCGGCCCCCGATGCCGCGAGGTACCGCTCGCTGTGCGGCCGATTTCGAAGTTCGGCGATTCCGGTAAAAGCCAGCCAGATTCCAAGCGCGACGACGAGAAGGCTCACCAACAGCGTCGGCACCGTGACGAACGGCACCCCGTCGTAGACGCCGACATCCGCGGCGACGACGACACCGCTGGCGGCGACGGTCCACGGGCCCGTCGCGAGGACTGTCGCCTCCGAGAACGGTAGGCTCTCCACCCAGGCGGCGGCAGCCACGGCGAGGGCTCCGACAGCGACGGCGACGACCAACTGAATCGTCGGTTCGACCATACCGGTGGGGGAACCCGGTGGTGAAAAGCACTTTCGACCGCAGGTGCGAGTCGAATCGTTATCCGATGCGAGCCATTATACCCCATGGCTCGGAAATACGTCTCGATGGGACGCTCTCTGGATACAGTTCCGGTCGGTATCCTGCTGGCGCTCGGTGGAATCGTCGCCATCGGCGTGGCTGGACAGCGAGCCACGGCCGCCGAGACTATCGACCCCATTTTCGTGCTCGCGCTCGCGCCGATGTTCCTCGCTGGCGGCGTGCTGTTGACGCTGGGCTATCGCGTCACCACGCTCTCCGGTAACGCTGGTCGTATCCTCCTGTGGACCGTCGTCGGTGGTATCGCGGTCGGTGCGACGGCCGACGCAGTGTTGCTTCGAACCCGGGCGTTCGGCGCCCCACTCGACCCGCTTTTGGTCGTCGCTGCCGTCGCCTCGGTCGGCACCGCAGGCGCCGCCGCCGCCGCGTTCGTCGACACCAGACGCAGAAACACAGTCGAGAACCTCTCCGAACGGGTGACCGTCGCCGAACGAACCCTCGATTCGGCCCACGGCTTCGCTGTCGCTCGACTTGACCCCGAAGGGTACATCGAGGAGTGGAGCGACGGCGCGGCCGCTATATTCGGCTACGCCGACGCCGACATCGTCGGCGCTCGGCTCGACGCACTGTACCCCGAAGACGACGACAAGGAGGCCAAAAAGCACCTCCAGCGGGCGCTCCGAACCGACGGCGTCGACCTCGACGGCGAGTTTCAGAGTGCCGACGGAACGACGTTCTACGGGACGGGAACCCTCTCGGCGGTGGAGGGCGAGGAGTCGCTGCTCGGCTACGTCCTCGTTCTCGCCGACCGCAGCGAGGAGCGCGAACACCTCGAAGGGCTTGAACGGCGGACCAAGCAACTGGAGGCGTTCGCGTCGGTCGTCAGCCACGACCTCCGGAACCCGCTGAACGTCGCTATCGGCAACATCGGAATGGCAAAGAGCCGCGAAGACGACGCCGACCAACTCGAAACCGCCGAGAAATCACTCGAACGGATGGAACGGCTCATCGAAGAAGTGCTGACGCTGGCCCGACAGGGTAAAGACGTCGACGAGTTCGAGCGCGTCGAACTCGAAGAGGTCGTCCAACTCGCGTGGGGAAGCGTCGACGAGATGTGGGCACAGGTCGAGTACGACGAACTGCCGGCCGTAACCGCCGACAGCGAACGCCTCCGACGACTGTTCGAGAACCTCTTCCGAAACGCCATCGAACACGGTGGCGACGACGCCACGATTCGCGTCGGTATGCTCGACGACGAGGGGTTCTACGTCGAAGACGACGGCCCGGGCATCCCCGAGCACAAACGCGACGAGATTTTCGAGGCCGGCTACACGACCGGCGACGACGGCACCGGCCTCGGCCTCGCTATCGTCCAGAGCATCGCCGAAGCCCACGGCTGGGAAATCTCGGCGGCCGAGGGCGCCAACGGTGGGGCCAGATTCGAAATCCGCGGCGTCCAGACGCTGGCGAGCGTCGAACAGTAGCGTTACCGCCACCAGAGCGTCTCGCCGACGGGGATTTGGTTGGTTATAAATGGAGTCACCCCCTTGAAGCGTCCATGTACTGGTTTGTAGACGACCGTCGGAGTGTGGCGTATCGATTCGTATCCCATCCACGATGAGCGACGAGGAACTCGCAAAGGACCTGGGGCCGCTCGCCGCGTTGACAATCGGTATCGGGACGATGATCGGTGCCGGTATCTTCGTCCTTCCGGGAACGGCGGTGATGCGCGCCGGGCCGCTCGCCGCTGCCACGTTCGTCCTCGGTGGCGTCATCGCGCTGTTCACTGCGCTTTCTGCCTCAGAACTCGGCACCGCGATGCCGAAATCCGGCGGTGCGTACTTCTACATCAACCGCGCGCTCGGGCCGCTGTTCGGTTCCATCAGTGGCTGGGCCAACTGGATGGGGCTGGCCTTCGCTTCGGCGTTCTACATGTACGGATTCGGCGAGTACGTCAACACGCTAGTGGGTGCGCC
>JBMCDV010000149.1:0-4618 GCA_048618255.1 Natronomonas sp.
ACTTCGAGGCCGCGATGGAACTGCGGGAGGCGCTCGAGGACTTCGACGGCGGCACGTTCGTCGTCTCCGTTCCCGACACGTCGATCAAGTGCGGCGGGGCACCGCTGAAGATGACGATGCTCGCCGAGGATTACTTCCGGCGTCAGGGCATCCGCGACGACGTTGAGGTCGTGATGACCAAGGGAAGCGACGCCGTCTTCGGTGTCTCGCCCTATCGCGAAAAGCTCGAAGAGATCTGGGCCGGCCGCGACATCGAAGCCAACCTGAACTTCACCGTCGAGGAGGTAGATCACGAAGCACAGGTCATCCACTCAGAATCGGGGGATACTCAAGAGTACGACCTCTATGCGCCCGTTCCGCCGCAGTACGGCCAACCGGCGCTCACCGATAACTCCCCGCTGACCGACGACGACATCGAAAACGACGGCGAGTACGTCAGTGTCGACGAGCAGACGCTCCAGCACACCGAGTACGACGACGTATTCGGACTGGGCGACGGCTGCAGCACGCCGAACGCCAAGACGGCGGCAGCGGCGCGCAAGCAAGCCCACGTCGTCCTCGATAACCTCACTGCACACATGGACGGCCGTCGGATGACGGCCGAATACGAAGGCTACGCCGCCTGCCCGCTGTTGACGGAGAAAGGCAAGGCGATGGTCGCGGAGTTCGACTACGAGGAGAGCATCTCCGCACCCGTCGAGAGCCGGATGAACTGGATCATGGACATCAACATCCTTCCCAGCTTCTACTGGAACGGCTGGCTGCGCGGCTACGACCCACTTCCATAACCATGGCGAGCGACCAACGATCCGTCGAGGCGGAGGTCCCCTTCGACGACGAGACGGAACTGGCACGTGCCATCGAGGAGAACGACGAGGAGCTCGCGGAACTGCTCCGGATGCTCGCGACGACGGAGGAACTCGCCGAAAGTCTCGCACCGGAGCTCCGAGAGGCGGCCCGGGAGAACCGCGAGCCGATTCGTGAGCTGCGACTCGCCTTTGAGCGCGAGGAGACACTGGTCCTCCTCGGGAAAGTCGGCGAGGAGGCCGATACCCTCGTCGAGTTGCTCGACGTGCTAGCGGCGGCCAAAGACCTCTCGGACGACCTCGTCCCGGAGTTGCGGGTCGCCATCCAGGAAAACCGCGAGGTAATCGAACGGCTTCGGCTCGCACTGGAGAGCGAAGAGACGCTCGTGTTGCTCGAACGGCTGGGAGACAACGCCGACACGCTCGCGGAACTGCTCGAACTGCTCGATGCGGCCCACGACACCGCGATGGACCTCGTCCCGGAGTTGCGCCACGTGGCCCAGGACAACCGGAACGTCATCCGCGACCTCCGGATGGCCGCGGCGGGCTTTGCGGACGCCCACGCCGAAAACGACGTCGAGATGTACGAACTCGGTCGGAACGCGGGAAACATGATTGCCCTCGTGGAGACGCTCGGCGACCCGAAAGTCACCGAGGCCCTCGACGCGACCGTCGACGGCCTCGCACAGGAGGACCCGAAGCCGGTCGGGTTCTTCGGCCTCATCGGAGCGTTGTTCGACGCCGACGTCAGGCGGGCGCTCGGCCGATTGCTCACCGCCGCCCGCGGTCTCGGCAGCGTATCGTTCGACGACTCCGAGTGAACCGGGCGGTGCCGTGCCGCCACGGTGTCGGAAATAATGTTTCCTAGTTCTGAAACGAGTTCTGGAAATCAGAAATTATAGTTTATAGAAGGCCAACTTAATGTCTCAGTATCCAACTACGAGATGTAATGACGAAACCAATGGGTTCAGCGGCCGAACCGACCGTCGAGACGCCCGGTATCGGCGACCAGTTCCCCGAACTAACCGTCGAGACGAGCATGGGCGATCGGACGCTCCCGGACGACTACGAGGGGTCGTGGCTCGTACTGTTCAGTCACCCCGGGGACTTCACGCCCGTCTGTACCTCGGAGTTCGTCGCCTTCGAACAGCACCGTGAGGAGTTCGAGAGCCTGCAGGCCGAACTGGTCGGTCTGTCGGTCGACCGCGTCCACTCCCACATCAAGTGGACCGAGTGGATCGACGAGAACCTCGATGTCGACATCGGGTTCCCGATAATCGCCGACGATCAGGGGGCAGTCGCCGAGCGACTGGGGATGCTCCACCCCGGGGCGGGAACGTCGACCGTCCGCAGCGTCTTCATCGTCGACCCGGAGGGGACCGTCCGGCTGATTCTGACCTACCCGATGGAGATCGGGCGCAACATCGACGAGGTTCTGCGGTCGCTGCGCGCACTCCAGAAGAGCGACGCACACGGCGTCGCCGTGCCGGCCGACTGGCCGAACAACGAGACGTTCGGCGACCGAGTGCTCCTGTCGCCGCCGAGTACCGAAGCCGACGCGGCGGCCCGCAAGGCGGAGGCCGAAGCCGACGACAGCACCGAATACTACGACTGGTGGTTCGTCACCCGCGAGCAGTGATTCAGCGCTGGGCTGTCAGCGTCACCTGACGGTTCGTTCGCGGCGGTAGCCGCCGAAACAGACACTCCTTCAACAAGAACACGAGCATGATCGACCCAGTCATCGCCAGCAGACTTCAGTTCGCGCTGACGACGATAGTCCATATTATCTTCCCGGTGATGAGCATGGGCCTTGCGCCCTTTCTCATCTACTTCACGTGGAAAGAGATACGGACCGAAGAGCAGGTGTACGAACAACTCCGGGCCTTCTGGACGAAGATATTCGCCATCTCGTTCGTCGTCGGCACGGTGACGGGAATCGTCCTCGAGTTCGAGTTCGGGACGAACTTCGCGGCCTTCTCGACGGCGGCGGGTGAGCTGTTCGGCGGGCCACTGGCTATGGAGGGCATGATGGCGTTCATGCTCGAGGCGACGTTCCTCGGCATCTTCGTCTTTGGTCGCGAGCGGGTCACAGACCGCCTCTATATGCTCTCGAGTATCTTCGTGGGCCTCGGGACGTGGCTGTCGGCCGTCTGGATCCTCATCGCCAACTCGTGGATGCAGACGCCGCGCGGCTACGAGGTCGCGACGGAGAGCGGACAGCCGATTATCATGCTCGTCGACCCGATTGCCGCCTACGCCAACCCGCGGTTCCCGTGGATGTACGTCCACATGCAGAACGCGGCGGTGTTGTCGGTCGCGCTGTTCATGACCGGCGTCGCGGCGTACTACGTCTGGACGAACCGCGACACTGAGTTCTGGCGCAAAACGATGAAGATCGGTCTCGCAGTGTTGCTCGTTACCGCCCCGTTTCAGGCGATTCACGGCGACGCCTACGGCCGTCACGTCGCCGACACGCAGCCACAGAAGTTCGCCGCCATGGAGGCACAGTACGAGACCGACTCCTCGGTCGGATTGAAGCTGCTGGCGTTCCCGACGAGCGTCGATGACATCACCGACCCACACGCCGAAGACCTGTTCGTCGTCGAGATTCCCTTCGTCGCATCGCTCCTAGCGAGCGGCGACGACCCCGGAGCCACTATCGCGGGGTTAGACGAGTTCGACTCCGAGAACCCCCCCGTCGCCATCGTGTTCTGGGCGTTTCGAGCGATGGTCGGCCTCGGCTTCTGGTTCATCCTGTTGGCGTTCTGGGGTGGCTACCGATGGCTCCGTGGAGAGCTCTTCGAGGACGACCTGCTGGCGAAGGCGCTCGTCGGGTCCTCAGTCCTCGGGATTCTCACGGTCGAGTTGGGCTGGATCGTAACGGAGGTGGGCCGCCAGCCGTGGGTCATCCAGGGCGTGATGAAAACCCACGCTGGCGTCTCCCCCGGGCTGACCGGCATGGAAGCGCTCATCACGCTCGCGGGATTCGTCGGCGTGTACGCGGGGTTGCTCACCCTCTATTGGTACGTCGTCGTTCGCCTCATCCGCGAGCAAGCGCCGACGAAGCCCGCGACGCCGAACCGTGACGTGACCGGCTCGGAGAAGGGAGTGCCCGGCGATGACTGATCCGCTCTCCGCGGCGGCGCCGCTGAGTCTCGCCGATGGACCGCTGTTCGGATTGCCGCTCACCGAGCTCTGGTTCGCGCTGGTGTTCGCCGTTTTCGGGACGTTCCTGTTTCTCGATGGGTTCGATTTCGGCGTTGGAGCGCTGTTCGCGACGCGGCGGACGGACGCCGAGCGCGAGCAGTTGCTGGCGGCTATCGGGCCGTTCTGGGACGGCAACGAGGTGTGGCTCGTCGTCTTCGGGGGCATGCTGTTCGCCGTCTTTCCGGAGGTGTACGCGACGCTTTTCAGCCGCCATTACCTGCTCATGTTCGCCATTCTCGGTGCGCTCATCCTCCGCGGCCTCGCACCCGAGATGTACGAACAGCGCCACGACGAGGTCTGGCAGCGCCGCTGGGGACAGGCGTTCGTCCTCGGAAGCATCGCGTCGCCCTTCTTCCTCGGCGTGTTCGTCGGCAACTGGCTGTTCGGCGTCGATGGCGGGACGTCGGCCGCGAGCGTGCTGCTCGGAGTGGCCGTCGTCGCGCTCACCGTCGCGGACGGTGCAGCCTATCTCGGGGTGAAAACGCGCGGCGACGTCCGTCTAGAAACGCGGTCACTCGGTCACCTCGCACAGATCGTCTATCTCCCGCTCGCCGTCGCGGCGCTGGTCCTGGCCAGTCGATCGGCTCCCCACGTCGAACTGCTTT
>JBMCDV010000150.1:0-4612 GCA_048618255.1 Natronomonas sp.
CTCGGAGGCATCACACTGCAAACAGACCAGCGAGACGCGGTCGAGCGCCTCGATTCGGCAGTCGACGCCAGTCTGCCGCTCGACGAGCTCCCTCGCCGCCGCCGGCAGTGACCCCTCCTCGACGACGCCGCCGGGAGTCACCCACTCGTCGTCGCCGCTGACGGCCAAAACGCCGTCGGCGCCTTCGACGCGAACCCGAACCTCGGCGATGTCACCGCGACCCTCGACCGACTCGAACTCCTCGCTGTCGACGGACACCGTCGTCTGCTGTACGTCGAACCCCTCGTAACGCTCGTAGAGTGCGTCCAGATACGCGGAGACACCGCCGACATCGGGAGAACTCATTGACATATCGACGTTCGGGTGCCCCATAAACCCGTCCAATCCGGAACCTTACAGGACACCGGTGACTGTGGCTGCCTCGATTGCGGCGTCCTCCTCGATGCCGTCACCCAAGATAGTGTAGCGGTCCCGAATCTCGTGGGCAGTCGTCATCGACTCGATGAACTGTTCGGGGTCGATGCCGAGGTCGTCGGCAGTCGTCGGCGCGTCGATGCCGGCCAGGGCGTCCCGGACGCGGTGCCACTCCCCGCTTTCGCCGCTGTGGAGGTACTCCGTGACGATGGAGGCGACGCCGACCTGGTGGCCGTGCAGCGCCGCTCCGGGCGCGATACGGTCCAACTGGTGGGAGATGAGGTGTTCGGCACCCGAGGCAGGCCGAGAGGAACCCGCAATCGACATCGCCACCCCCGAGGAGACGAGCGCCTTCACGACCACCCACGCCGACTCCTCGAGCCCTCGCTTTATCGACCCCGACTGCTCGACGAGCATCTCGGCTGTCATCTGTGAGAGCGCACCGGCGTACTCGCTGTACTCGACGTTCTTCAGCCGGTGGGCCAACTGCCAGTCCTTCACCGCGGTGTAGTTGGAGATGATGTCGGCACAGCCGGCGGTCGTCAGCCGCCACGGCGCCTCCGCGATGAGTTCCGTGTCGGCGATGACCGCAAGCGGGGGGTCGGCGGCGACGGAGTGTCGGCTGTCGCCGTCCGGTACCGACCCACGCCCCGAGACGATGCCGTCGTGGCTTGCGGCCGTCGGCACCGAGACGAACCCACACCCGCGCTCGTCGGCCGCCATCTTCGCGATGTCGATGGGCTTGCCGCCGCCCAACCCGATGAGGAAGCCCGCATCTACCTCCTCGGCCCGCTCCGAAACCGCCTCTACGGCCGAAAAAGTGGCTTCCTCGACGATAGCAATCGCGGGGTCGAAGCCCACGGCCTCGAAGGCCTCTATAAGCCGGTCCGCGGCCAACTCCTTCGGCGTCGGCGAGGTAACAATGAGCGGTCGCCCGGCGAGATACAACTCGTCGATGACCTCGACGGCGCGGTCGAGGACGCCGTGACCGACGACGACGCTTCGCGGCAGGCGAATCCACGACGATTTCTCGAACATAGCGAGACTGCGAGAGGACGTGATAAAACCGTTTGGCCTCCCCCGGCTACAGCCGAGCGGCGATGTCTTCGCCGCTCAGCACCTCAGGGATGATTACGGTGTCGGCCCCCGCCTTCCGAGCCATCGACTCGTACATCCCGTCGCCGACGCGGACAACGAGGTGGCTGTTCGCCGCGAGTTCCCGGGCGACGATGGCTATCTGGATGTTGACGTTCGAGTCGTCGACGGCCGCGATGACCGTCTCAGCGACTCCGACCCGTGCACGTTCCAGGACCGGTTGCGTCCGGGCGTCGCCCGTGACGACCAAGTGGCCGTCTCGTTCGGCCTCAAGAGCCTCGCTTTCGTTCAGTTCCACGACGACTATCTCGTGGTCGTCGGCCAGTCGCTCCGCAAGGGTCCGGCCGAAGATGCCGTACCCGCAGACGACGACGTGGTCCTCCAGCCGTTCGAGTTTCCGTTCCTGTTGCACGGTGTTTATTTCCTCCGCGATTTGGCCGCCGAACAGTGATGCAACCGCCGTCCGGCCGATCCAGAGCCCCGAGAGTGCTATCGCGACGCGCGTCACGACCGCGAACGCCTTCGTGGCCGTCCCCGGCCGGCCTTGGTCCCGATAATATAGCGCGATGCTGTCCGGACTGATGAGCCAGAAGGTCGCCTCGACGACCCCGACCCCGGCGAGGGCCACGTAGCCGACCACGGTGACGAAGGTCACCGCCACGAAAGAGGCGATGGGCACGAGCGTCTGCCGCAGGACCGGACGCTCGGCGAGCGACTCCCTGGGTCCCAGTACCACACCGACTTGAAGCACTCACTCGACAAAAGAATTCGTGGACCGGTAGAATCGTCACCTTCTGGCGTACGATTACTCGACGGTCTCCAGTACGTCGAGCAGTCGCGCTTCCGTCTCGCGGTCCGGGCCGTTGTCCCGTCCCGTCCGGTCGGAGTTGCGGTAGTCTTCGACCGTCTCCGCCAGCGCCGTCTCGTGGGGCGTCGACTCCCAGCCCAGTGCCCGGAGTTTGCTCGTCTCCAGCAGATGCGGGTATCCCCGATAGATGGGAAAATCGTCCAGCGACAGTCCGACCGCGCCGAGTTCCCGCTCGCTTGCGTGAACCGTCTCGACATCGGTGTCGCAGGCGTCGGCGAGGGACTCGACCCACTCGCCGAGGACGGGCGCGTGACCGTCGCCGACGTTGTACGCCTCGCCGGCCGGACCCTCCTCGGCGACGGTTCGGAGTGCCGAGGCCACGTC
Organism: Natronomonas sp.; assembly: GCA_048618255.1. Lineage (GTDB taxonomy): Archaea > Halobacteriota > Halobacteria > Halobacteriales > Haloarculaceae > Natronomonas. Next base: position 2,702 of record JBMCDV010000150.1, read on the forward strand.
CTTCACGTAGACGAGGTGCCAGAGGTTCGTCCCGTCGCCGGGGACGACGATGCGGTCGTGGTTCTCGACGCGGTCTATCCAGTAGTTGAAGCGTTCGGTGTAGTCGTAGGGGCCGTATACGACCGGCGTTCGGACAGCCATCGCGTTCACACCGCGGTCGGCGGCGGCGAAGACGGCGCGGTCGCCCTCGGCCTTCCGAGGCCCGTAGGAATCCATCGAGTCGTCGACTGCCTGCTCGGTCGAACAGTCACACAGCGCCGTCTCGCCCTCTCGTTTCGGAATCCGCTCGGCGCCGTAAGCCGCCCCCGAGGAAATGTAGACGTAGGCGTCGACGTCGCTGAAGATGTCGGTCGCCGTGTGGACGTCGCGTGGGTAGTAGGCGACGCAGTCGACGACCACGTCGGGGTTGACGTCGAGTCCCGCCCGGCGGAGTTCCGCCTCGTTGGTCCGGTCGCCCTCGACGTGGGAAACCCGGGCGTCGTCGGCGAAAGGGTTGTCGTGGTTGCCGCGGTTGAAAATCGTCACGTCGTAGCCCGCATCGAGGAACTCCTCGACGGTGTGTCGGCCGATGAATCGCGTGCCGCCGATGACGAGTGCGTGGTCAGCCATACCCGTGGCTCGGAGCGCGGGGCGAAAAAGGGTGTGGACGACCGTGGGCTACGGCGAGACGCCGACGGCGACGACGTTCTCGGCGGGGGCGAACGTATCGGAGACGTCCTCATCGTCGACCGTCGCCACCGCCTCGGCGGGGCCGACCTCGTAGGCGTTGGTGTCTTCGGGGTCGTCGGGCGATTCGATGAAGTAGGTGAACGTCTTCGAGTCCTCGTCGTCGCCGCTCGGGAGCTCCTCGACATCGAACTCCCCGAAGGAGACGACGTCATCGTCGACATCTTGGCCGTCGCTGAACTCCCCGAGGAAGTTCCACTCCGGCGGGAAGGCGTCGCGAATCTCGACCGTCTCGGCATCCGAATCGACGGATTCGACGGTCACCGTGACGCGGTTGGCGCGTCCGCCGGGCGTCACGGAACTGTCGACATCACGGGACCCAGATGCTGTAAGGGCCGCACCGACGCTTCCGCCGACATCCCAGTCCCGGGTTCGGCCGTACCGTCGGGTCTCAGAGCCAGTCTCGCGGACCTGCTCGAAGCCGAGCGCCGACGTGAACAGGATGTTCCCGAGGAACGTCACCGTGTAGTTCTGCAGGCCGAACGGATGGAGGTTCGCCTGCGTCGCCGGCGGGAGCAGCGAGGAGATGTAGTGGATTCCGCGGCCGGACGTCTCGCCTTCGGTAATCGAGCCAGCCGCGACGAGGCCGTTCGTCCGGCCCGCGACCGAGGCGACGCCGTCGTTGGCCGCGCTGGTGAAGGCGGCTTCGTCGATTAGGTCCATCGGCGCCGCGCCGCTGACCTCGTAGCCCAGCGGCTGGACCTTCCACAGTTGGTTCTGGATTTCACGGACGCTGTCGTCGAACAGCGGGTGGTCGAGGTTCTTCTCGGTGAAGCGGGCAACGTCGAGCGTCTGACGCTCTACGTCCGACGGCCCGATAGCCGACCCATCGAGGAGTTCGTTCTCGAGTTCCGGCAGGACGTAACTGCCGGTGTCGGTCACGACGAGGTTGCCACCAGCGTCGACGAAGTCGTCGAGTGCGTCCGTGTACGTCGAGTCGGTCACACCCCCGGTGACGTTCTCCTTCTGGTTCTCCATCCCCTCGGAGATGCGCTCGGTCGGCGAGACGTAGTCGTGGATGAGGACCGCGTGGTCGTAGTCGTCGTCGACGAGCGCGCCGTCTTTGACCTCTTCGACGGTGACCGCCTCCAGTGAGCCCCCGTCTTTGATGAACTCACGGAGCACGCCGCGCTTCTCGGCTGACTGGTAGTCCTCGAAGAACTGGAATGGCGTCACGTCGTACGG
>JBMCDV010000151.1:0-4568 GCA_048618255.1 Natronomonas sp.
ACCCCGGGCTGTTCTTTTAGCTCCAGCCGCGCTCACCGCCCCGAATCGCCGAGAGCCAGCCGACGAAAACGACCGCAAGTGGTAGGGCAACGACGACGCCGAGCGCTGCGAGGGCGAGTCGGCCCCCGATTGTCGCGCCGGTGAGAAACGCCACCGAAAATACGGCGACGGTGGCGACTGCCGCGCTCCACGCGAGGAGTCGTTCGGCGCTCATTCCAGAAGGTCCGGAAGGTCGTTGACGCTGTCGAGGACCGCGCTCGCGCCTGCGCTCTCGTAGCGCCGACGGCCCTCCTCGCCCGTGAGGCCCCCTGTGAGAACGCCGATGCCGTGATACTCTCGTTCCGAGTCGGCTTCGGCGGCGTTCGTCGCCGTGCGGATGTCGTCGAGGGTGTCGCCGACGAAGGCGATTCGGCGGGCGTCGAAGCGCTCGGCGAGCGTCACGAGCGCCTCCGGGTCGGGCTTTCCGGCTGCCCAGTCGTCCATCGTGAATCGGTGGTCGTCGGCCACGTCGAGGCCGACGCGCTCGAGTGCGATGTCGGCCTCGGCGCTCGGACGGCCGGTGAGGACGCCCACGTCCCACGCGGCCAGCGCCTCCCGTGTCGAGTCCTCGAGCAACACCGGTTCGTCGTGGATGAACCCTTCCGTGTCGAGGTCGGGTTCGTCGTCCTCCAGCTGCCGGTACAGCTCCGAGCCGAGATACAGCTGCTGGAACACCTCTCGGAGCCGCTGTCGGTCCCAGTCGGCGAGTATCTGCTCGCGTGCGGCCGGTTCGAGCTCGTCGGCGATGGCCATCCGAGCGGCGTCCAACCCGCCGCCGGAGGCGGCGATGAGACCGGTGTACGTCTCGATACTCAGATACGGCTTCTCGCGGGTGGCGAGGACGTACAGCGCGGCGGCGTACGTCAACTCCCAGTCGTTGTTGAAGCCGCCGGCGTTCTTGAACGCCTGTATGTCGGCTTTCTCGATGGTGTCGTCGTAGACGTGTTCGATGGATTCGACGATTGCACGGCGATAGGAGTCGGCCACGTCGACCAACACGCCGTCGATGTCGAGGATGATTGCGTCGACGTTCATGGGTGTACTCGGAACAGGGTCTCGTCTTCGAGCGTCTCCGTCGTCGCGTCGACGACGGCGGGGTCGCCCCCGAGTGTCGTGAAGAAACACGCCGCCTCGGCCGCGGCGGCCATCTCGGCGAGCGGCCGCTGGAGCTCGGGCGGGCAGTTCAGCGCGTACACCGCCTCGGCGTCCCGATACAGTGCCACGTCGGGGTCGGTCACGTCGTCGCGGACGAACCGAACGTTCGAGGGAGTCGGCCGCTCGTGGATGTCGGTCGCGGTGACCGTCCGTCCGCGTTCGGCGAGGCCGGCCGCGACGTCGGTTCGGTTCCCGACGCCGACCTCGACGAGGCGGTCGAACCCGGCGAGGCGGTCGACGAGCGTCGCCATCGAGTCGGTGTGCACGTCGGGATGTTTATGAACAGCCGTATCTAACCTTTTCCCATGCACGTCGACGTCGTGCCGGTCGGTGATGTCCCTGCCGCGGTCAAGCGGGAGGCCTCTAGCGGACTGCGGTCCGTCTACGACTGCGAGGTGACGATTCACGACAGTCAACCCATCCCCGACGGCGCGTTCGACCCCGGTCGTGAACAGTACCGAGCCGAGGAGTTCATCGAACTCGCGGGCCGTATCGGCTCCGGCGAGAAAAACATCGCCATCACGCCCAAGGACCTCTACTATCGGCGTCGCAACTACGTCTTCGGACTCGCGTATCTCTCCGGGAACGGCTCGGTCATCTCGACGTACCGGCTGCAGACCTCCTCGGACGGGGGGTTCTCGAACAAATCGGCCAGCGACATATTCTCCGACCGCGTCCGCAAGGAGGTCGTCCACGAAATCGGTCACACCCTCGGACTCGAACACTGCGATAACTCCCGCTGTGTGATGAGCTTCTCCCCGACAGTCCGCGAGGTCGACGTCAAAGAGGAGAACCTCTGTGGGAGCTGTCAGCGGCTCGTGCTCTGATTCGACAGCCACTTCTCACGACCGCAAAGCGGCACGAAAACGCCCGTTCGTACGGATTGTTGTAACGGATTACCGGCGAGCGCCAGTGCTGGGTCGGCACTCAGCGGTAAACGACTCCAATAATCCGTCTCAGTCGTCGCAACTGGCGGTGTCGGTACCGCCGTCGGCGGCCGCCTCGACCGGCGCCTGAATCTCATAGAGGTTCTGTCTCGCGTCCGCGAAGTACACGTCCTCGGAGACGATTTCGATGTCTTCGAGGCGTTCGAGTGCGTAGCGGACGGTTCGGGCGGACAACATCGACTCCTCGACGATGCCTTTCTGGGTCATCGGTCCGTTGTATTCGAGGACCTTGTAGACGAGTTTCGCGCTCGGCGGGAGGTCTTCTAGGTCTTCCCCGTTAGAATCAGCCATTTGTACCGCAAAAGAGGTGAGCCAGCAGTATAAACATTGACCCAAACTGGTCGGGTACTGGACTCGAAACTGCCGAAAACGGGCCGGAGTAGCCGTGACGTCAACGTTTGTCATCTATTGTATGAGTCTTTCGGCCATCGGCTCCGATAGGTCCGGAGCGAACCGCTTTTGGCTACGGATGGCTGACGTGGGTGTATGGCAACCGATACGGCCGAACGCAGGGTCGCACACGTCCGTGGCGTCACCGTCACGGCGCTGGCGTGTCTCGCCGGCGTCGCCGCCGCGCTCGTCTCGGCGACTGTCGCGAGCGGGGCCGACGACCCCCTCGGCGTGTACGTCCTCGCGGGCGCCGTCATCGTGCAGTTCCCGCTCCTTCGCGTCCTCGAGATGGCGGGGATAGACCTCGACGTCGACGAGTTCGGCGTGAAGGACTACCTGTACGTGGCGTTCATGACCTTTTCGCTGTGGTTCGTCTGCTGGGCGATTCTCCTCCAAACGGGGACGAGTCTGTAATGAGCGACGACAGCATCGCCGTCGTCGACCTCGACCGGTGTCAGCCCGACCGGTGTAACTACGAGTGTGCGAACTTCTGTCCGCCGAACCGCACCGGCGAGGAGTGTATCGTCACTCGCGAGGAGCGCCACGGCGAGGAGGGACTGTACGCCGGCGGGCCCGACCAGGTGTCCATCTCCGAGGAACTCTGTCTGGGCGAGACCTGCGGTATCTGCGTCGAGAAGTGCCCCTTCGACGCGCTGGAAATCATCAACCTCCCACAGGAACTCGACGAGGACCCAACTCACCGCTACGGCGAGAACGCCTTCTCGCTGTACGGTCTTCCCGCCCCACAGGAGGGACGGGTCACCGGCATCCTCGGGCCGAACGGCATCGGGAAGACGACGGCCGTTCACGTCCTCGCCGCCGAAATCACGCCCAACCTCGGAAACTTCGAAGACGACCCCGACTGGGACACCGTCCTCGACGCCTACCGCGGCACGGAGCTACAGGAGTACCTCGAAGACCTCCGGGAGGGTGACGTGACCGTCGCCCGAAAACCGCAGTACGTCGACAAAATCCCGGATACCTTCGACGGGAAGACGAGCGAACTGCTGGCGGGTGTCGACGAACGCGGCGTCGCCGACGAACTGGTCGAACGGCTCGGCATCGAACCGGTCGTCGACCAGCCAATCGACACCCTCTCCGGCGGCGAACTCCAGCGGGTCGCACTCGCCGCGACGCTGGTTCGAGACGCCGACTTCTACTTCCTCGACGAGATTACGCCGTATCTCGACATCGGCCAGCGGGTCACCGCGGCGCGGTTGATTCAGGAACTCTCCGAGGACGACCGCTCGATGCTCGTCGTCGAACACGACCTCGCCGTGCTCGATTTGCTCGCCGACGCACTCCACGTCGCCTACGGTGAACCGGGCGCTTTCGGCGTCATCACGCCGCCGAAATCGACGAAAGGCGGCATCAACCAGTATCTGGAGGGGTACCTCGAAAACGAGAACATGCGTATCCGACCGGAGTCCATCGAGTTCGAGGAACACGCTCCCCGAACCGAGACGTACGGCGACACCCTCGTCGAGTACCCTGCGATGCGGAAATCCTACGGCGACGGCGAGTTCTCCCTGGACATCGACGCCGGTGAGATACGGCAAAACGAGGTGCTCGGCATCGTCGGCCCCAACGGCATCGGAAAGTCGACGTTCGCGAAGATTCTCGCCGGTCGCCTCGACCCCGACGACGGCGAGTTCGACGCTCGCCTCGACATCTCGTATAAGCCACAGTACGTCGAAATAGACCAGCCGATGCGGGTCGATTCGTTCCTCCGCTCTATCACCGACGACTTCGGCTCGTCGTACTGGAACACCGAAATCGCTCAACCGCTACAGTTGGAGCGGATTTTCGAGCAGAGTCTCACCGACCTCTCCGGCGGGGAGCGGCAGCGCGTCGCCATCGCAGCGTGTCTCTCCAAGGAGGCCGACCTCTACCTGCTCGACGAACCCTCCGCACACCTCGACGTCGAACAGCGAGTGCTGGCGACGCGTGCCATCCGCCGCTACACCGAAAACCACGGCGCCACGGCGATGGTCATCGACCACGACATCTACATGATCGACCTGCTGTCGGACCGCC
>JBMCDV010000152.1:0-4549 GCA_048618255.1 Natronomonas sp.
ACCGATCTCCGGGTTATGAGCCCGGCGGAATCTCCTGGCTATCCCATCCCGCTACATCTTCGTACTTGGGTCCGACCATTAAGGGTTGTGATATACGTGCCCTCTGTGGAATCCTACCGCGAGTCGTGGACTCGCCAGGTGATGAGGCTCTCGGCGACGTAGTTCAGCGTCATCCCCACGCCGATGCCGATGACGTTCGCGACGGTCGGCCAGAGGTTGGCCCCGCCGACGACGAGTCGAACGTCGGTCCACGAGGTGAGGAGATACAGGACGCCGAAGGCCACTGAGAGACCGCCGAGGCGGACGGCGTGGGACTTCCCGTAGCGCCGCAATAGCGACCCGAGGCCGCTGTCGCCCTCGTCGGCGAACGTCCAGCGGTCGTTGAGGAGGAACATCAGCGTGATGGCTGCCTCGGCGCCGACTGCCTTTCCGACCAGCGGCGGGGCCGTCACTCCTGCGATGACACCGGAGGTTAGCAGGGCGACGATGACGGTTTCGAGCCCCGCGCCAGCGACGCCGACGGAGACGAACTGGCCGATTCGCTCGGCCGCGACGAGGGCGCGGAGTCGGTCCTGTACGTGCTGAACTGGCCCGTACTCTTCGTCCGCCGCGTTCGCCTCGTCGTCTGCGGTGTCGGACTCCGCCGTCGTCATCACTGGCCGTGTCCTCCTCGACCTTCGTTCGGACGGTCGACGAGCGCTGTCTCGTCCCGTGTCGCAGCGATCACGTCGTGGAGTCTACTGTCCTGAATCCGTTTCGAGCGGTGGCGGGCGGTCAACAGCGCTGCACCGAGGTCGACGGCAGTCGAAAGCGGGTCGACGGTCGACCCCGGTTTGTCCTCCCACTCGATGGGAACTTCTTCGATCTCTAATCGGAGTGCGGCGGCCATCGCGAGCAGTTCCACGTCCCACGCGAAGCCGGGCTCGTAGAGGTGACTGCGAACCGTCTCCCACGCCCCTGCGGTGACGGCTTTCGCGCCACACTGGTAGTCGTAGAGGTCGGCGTCGAGTAATCTGCGGGCCAGCCACGCGAAACCGTCGCCGAGATAGCGTCGGGCGAGCGTCTGGTGGCTGGTAACAGTCGCGTCGGGGTGGCGACGCGACCCCGCAGCCACGTCCGCATTGTCGAGTGCGTCGACGACGCGGCCCAGTTCGGCGGCAGCGGTGCTCCCGTCTGCATCCGCGAATGCGAGGCGGTCGGTTTCGAGCGCCTCGAACCCGGCGGTGATGGCAGCACCCTTGCCGCGTCGGTACGGCACCGCGTTGGTTTCGAGGATGGGGATGTCGAACCCGGCGATGGCCTCTACGACGTCCGGCCGTGGGTCGTCGATTTCGACCCGTAGCACGTCCGGCTGGAGTTCCTCGGTAACTGCACGGAGGTACGCTTCGAGGCGGCGGCAGTCGGGGCGGAAGGCGGGGACGACGACCCCGAGCGTTGACATACCTCTCTCTCGCGCCCGGGCGATAAAAAACCGTTCGGCTCGTCGGAATCCGGACTTCACAAGAGGTATAGGGGCTCACGTTCGCCGTATGGGTGATGGAATACGGGCTCGTCGCGCTCTGGCTCGTGATGTATCTCGTCGTCGGCCTCGCCGCCCTGCCGCTGTCCGGGGCGCTGTTTTCACGGTTTCACGACCGTGGTGCCGCGTTCGCGATTCCGGTCGGTCTCGCGACCGTCGCAGTCGTCGGCTACCTCGTTGGACAGGTCGCTTTCGGGTGGCCGGCGCTTCTGGTGGCGCTCGCAGTTCTCGTCCTTGCAAGTGTCTTCCTCCGGGACTACGGCGAGGTGGACGAGCGTGCGTACGCCGAGGCTGCCGCCGTGTTCGCGGTCGCGTTCTGTTTCGTCGTCGCGATTCGGTCGGTGTCACCTGCTATCGCACCGCTCCCGCTGTCGACCGGCGAGAAGTTCCTCGACTTCGGACTGCTCCGGACGCTGCTTCAAGCGGGAGCGCTCCCGCCAGAGGACATGTGGTTCTCCGGCGAGTCGGTGCGGTACTACTACGGCGGCCACATGCTCGCCGCGCTGTTGACGCTGTTCACTGGAACCGCACCTCGATTCGCCTACAACCTCGCATTGGCGGGGTTTTACGCGTCCCTCGTCACCGGTGCCTACGGGCTGGCCGGGGCTATCGCGGCGAACCACGACGCACCGCGTCGGCTCGCGGCGGGTCTCGGCGCGTTCTTCGTCGGCGTCGCGGGCAACCTCGAAACGGCGGGGCGGATGTTGGTGTGGCTCCTCCCGGAGTCGGCCGTCGTCGCAGCGACCGACATCGCTGCCGACGCGGAGTTGCTCTCGTGGACGCCGAGTGACTTCTCCTACTGGAATTCGAGTCGCATCATCGACGGAACGATAAACGAGTTCCCGCTGTTCGCGTGGCTCAACGGCGACTTACACGCTCACATGATGAGCACGCCGTTCCTGCTCCTCGTTACGGCGCTGTGTTACAGCTACTGGCGGACGCCCGAAACTGAACGGACGCGACGCCGGCTCCTCTTGGCCACCGTCGCCCCCGTCACCGGGCTACTCGCGATTGTCAACACGTGGTCGTTCCCCACCGCAGGCGGAATAGTTCTGCTGACCGTCGCGTTCGCGCCGGCCGACCCGGCGACACTGTTGCCGTCTCCGGTGGCTGCTCGTCTTCCGACCCGGTCGGGACTCGCCGAAGAGTTCCGACGGGACGGCCTCGCCCTCGCCTTCGCCGTCGTGGCGCTCCTGCTCGCTGGCCTTCTGGTGTTGCCGTTCTGGCTCGGTAGCGCCTCCTCTCGCGGCGTCGGACTCTTCCCCCCACGGAGCGGACTCGGGCCGCTGTTGCTCGTCCACGGCGGGTTCCTGCTCGTTTTCGCGCCGTATCTCGCCGGGCGGCTCCCGAAACCCCTCGACGTGCTTCCGACCGACAGAACTGTCGCCGTCGTCGGCGGAGTTGCGTTCCTCGCTCTCGGTGCATGGCTCGCCGGGTTCGCCGCCCTCGCACTGTTCGGGCCTCTACTAGCGGTCGCGTGGTTGTTGCTCCGACGCCGGGCCGACGTAGGCTTCGAGACGCTGTTGATGCTCGCCGGCTTCGGACTCGTCCTCATCGTCGAGTTCGCCCACGTCGTCGAACCCCAGTATCAGGGATCGAACCTCGAACGCCTCAACACGGTGTTCAAGACGTACGTACAGGTGTGGGTACTGTGGGCGCCGGCGGCCGGCGTCGCGCTGGCACGGCTTTTGGACCCGACCGAAGCACTCCCCTCGGTCGACAGTTCGGCGTGGCGAACCGCTGGCGTCGCCGTAGCTTGCGTCGTTCTCCTGACGACGGGGCTGTATGCGGGCTTCGCCGTTCCATCCCACTTCGAGGGGGAACCGGTCGGCGCCGACGGCCCGACTCTCGACGGCACCGCCTACACGCACACCGTCTTCCCCGAGGAAGCCGAGGCAATCGAGTGGCTCGACGCCCGCGAGGGGCAACCGACGATCGTCACGGCGGCACCGGGCGACTACTGGTGGCGGCCCGAGGAGGGAGACGGTGCCTCCGCGCCGTCGAGTCTCACCGGCAATCCGACGGTACTGGGGTGGTTCCACGAGGAACAGTACCGCGGCGAAGCGGCCTACGAGCGGCGACTCGGCGACGTGACGACGATTTACGAAGGGTCGACGGACGAACAGACCGAATTACTCGACCGGTATGGAGTCGAGTACGTCTACGTCGGCCCCGCCGAGCGCGCCCGCTACGATGTGACCATCGAGGAGCATCCGGCACTGGAAGTCGCCTTCCAGCGCGGCGACGTGGTCGTCTACGAGGTTCGGCGCTGACGTGCGGATATCGAACAGGCGACGTCGTATCCGACGGCCGGTCGCACGGTGTCCAAACGGCCGCCGGCGGCTGCACGGAACATACGCCGCCTGGCCGCGGGTTCGTATATAAATAGTGGGTCGAGAACGTCGTTCGGTCAGGCGGTCGCGGGGTCGCCCTTCGCCTTGATGACTTCGACGGCGTCGGCGTCGACGTTGTCCACGTCGAGGTGCATCGGGACGAAGTTTCGCTTGGCGAAGTCCTCGCGTTCCGCTTCCTTGCCGATGGTACACCACAGCTGGACGCGGTCGGGGCCGTGCCACTCGCCCTGCCGGGAGATGCCGAAGCAGACGTACTCCTCGCCGTCGTAGTCGATGACGGCGCCCTTCCGGATGCCGGGGTCCCCGCGGATGATGAGCCGCTTCATGCGCGGGTCTTCGTGAGAGTTCGGGTTAAGCGCTTCGAAGGCCCCACGCACCGCCAGCCGCCGACGGGCGGTCAAGCGGCCGGAAAACCAAACCCGTTTTAACCCACGACGCGTTAGCCGTCGGTAACTATGGAAATGCCACGCCGGTTCAACACGTACTGTCCGCACTGCAACACCCACCACGAACACGAGGTGGAGAAAGTCCGAACGGGACGCTCCTCGGGGACGAAGTGGGACGCCCGCCGCACCCGACGCGGGAAGGCCGTCATCGGCAACGCCGGGCGATTCTCCAAGGTGCCCGGTGGCGACAAGCCCACCAAGAAGACGGACCTCAAGTACCGCTGCAGCGA
>JBMCDV010000153.1:0-4540 GCA_048618255.1 Natronomonas sp.
CCGTAACGTCGGCAGCGAGTCGGTCGTCGAAGTCGGCGGCGAAGGATTCCCGGTTCGACGGCGTCGGCGAGAACACGCGAATCTCATCGAAGTCCCGAACCGTCACCGTGGCCTTCAGCTGCCCGCGGGCCTGGGCGCCCGACCCGATGACGGCGCAGGTGCTTGCGTCCTCCCGTGCGAGTTCGTCCACCGCGACTGCGCCCGTCGCGCCGGTCTTGAAGGGGTTCATCGACGCTCCGTCGAGTAACGCGAGCATCCGACCGGATTCGGCATCGAACAACGGGAGCGCGAAGTGTACGTCGCCGTCGCCAAAGCCGGCGGCGTAGGTGTAGCCGCCCATCCCGCCGACCTCGGGGAGGACGGCGAGGTAGCCGGTACACATCCCCGGCGGGTCGCCGTTGACGAGTTTCGTCCGCGGTTCGGCGGTGCCGGTCAGACCGTGGCTCTCGTAGCCGGCGCGAACCCACTCGACGTACTCCGCGGGCGTTGCGAGCCCTGCGAGTTCGTCGCTTCGAAGGAACAGAACGTCCGTCATACCGACGCTTCGGACGGCGCCCGCTTAGGGACTGCGACTAGTCGGCCGTGACGTTCGACGGCGCGGTCTCTGTTCCCGACTGTCCGCGTTGGTCCTCGGGGCTGACCGAGACTGGCGCGTTGACGAACAGCGCGTGGTAGATGAGACCGACGGCAGCCACCGAGGCCAGCGGAATCGAGACGGACAACGACAACCCGGCGAGGAGGAGTAGGGCGGTCAGGCCGGCGAACGACGCGGGAATGAGCCCGAGAACGATGTCGTAGTAATCCGTCATAATACGTCGTAAACTACGACCGATTGTTACTTAAACATTTTTCAAAATCATCTGATATTCATCGTAGCAACCACGAATCGGCTTTGTAAAGGTAGTGAGACAAATTTCTATAACTTATAGCGTAGTTACCGAAGAAAACACCTGGTCGGTTCGTGGGCCACCTTCGGACCTTCAACGACGGGTAGCCGCGAGTCCGTTCGCTTATATCGGGGCCACGACAACCGCCGGGCAATGAGTGAAGACGCGTCGTCGGACGGCCCCGACAGCCCGTCCGAAATCGACTACGACGGTCGAGCGCGGGAGATACTCGGCTTCTCGCGGTGGTGGCAAATCGTCGCCGCGGCGGGGATGATGGCCGCCGTCAGCCCCTATCAGTACGTCTGGTCGTCCATCGAGGGCCCGCTCGCAGAGAGCCTCGACATCGCCCTGCCGGCGCTCGGTGCCGTCTTCTCGTTCTACGTCGTCTTCCAGTCGCTGTCGCAGTTCCCCGCTGGCTGGTGGCGGGACCGCCGCGGCCCGCGACTGTTGATGTTCCTCGCGGCGCTGCTCGCCGGCGGCGGCTACGTCGGGTTGGCCTACGCCACGAGCATCTGGCAGTTGTACCTCCTGTACTCGCTGGGCGCGGTCGGCGTCGGCATCGTCTACACTGTCGCCGTCAACACTGCCGTCAAGTGGTTTCCCGACCGAACTGGCCTCACGACGGGTATCGGAACGATGGCCTTCGCCGGCGGCAGCGCCCTCGTGGTGCCTTACGTCCGGGCGAACGCGACCGTCGCCAGTTACGCCGACGTGTTGCGGAACGTCGGCATCGTCATCATCCTCGTCTTGCTTCTCGGTGCGGTCCTCCTCCGTGACCCGCCGAGTGACTGGCTCGGGCTCGACGACGGCGACGACAACCGCTCGAACCTCGCGGCGTCGCTACGCGGGCGCTCCTACACGACCCGGGAGATGCTGAAGACGTGGCAGTTCTGGCTGCTGTATGCGATGTTCATCGCGACCGCCGGCGCCGACCTGCTCGTCGTCGCGAACGTCGTCCGTTTCGCCGAACACCTCGGATTCGCCGCGATCGTCGCCACCGCCGCCGCCACGCTGTTGCCCATCGCCGCCGGGGTCTCCCGGATGATTCTGGGTGAGGCTTCCGACCGCTTCGAGCGCAAGCACGTGATGGTCGTCTCGTTCGTCCTCGCCGGGTTGTTCCGTCTCGGCCTCATCGCCGCCGGCAGCGCCGACGCCCGCATCGCTTTCGTCGCGATGGTGTTGGGTGCGATGTTCTTCTCCTCGCCGTTGTACGTCTACTTCCCGGCGATGATAGCCGACTACTACGGCTCGGAGTACTCCTCCAGCAACTACGCGGTCATCTACACCGCGAAAATTGGCGGCGGCGTCTTCGCCGGCACCGTCGCCGGCTTCCTCGTCGCCGCCTTCGGCTGGATTCCCACCTTCACGCTCGGCGGCGCCCTCGCTATCGCCGCGGGGGTGGCCGCACTCGTCCTCCGGCCGCCCACCGGGTCGGGACTGAACGCCGACCCGACGGAGTGACCGCGGGAAAATCCGCAAGGACTTGAAGGGGTGGCCTCGAAGCCCCGCTCATGGCAGACCAGTCGTTCCTCGAACAGCGACTCGACGCGAGTACGTGGCCGATTGCGGTCGGAGACATCGTCGTATTGTTGGCGTTCCTGCTCGTCGGGACGCTCCAACACACGCCGATGGCGCGGCTACAGGCCGAACCGATAATCTACCTCTACGCTGCGGGGCCGTTCATCCTCGGGTGGCTCGTCTGTGCACCGCTGGTCGGAGCGTACTCGCCGGGCGGTGGGTCGGCGCCGAACTCCTCGATTCCGCTCGCCATCCGGTCGTGGGTGCCCGCCGCCATCGTCGGCATCGTCGTCCGAGTCCTCGTCGTTCCGGACCGCGGCTTCGACCCCATCTTCGGCGGCATCATGCTCGTCGGCGGCGCCTTCGTGCTGTCGGTGTGGCGCTTCCTTTACTTCAAAATCAGCTGAGACGGTCGGTCTCTTTTCAATCCTTGACGCCTGCGATAGTCATTCCGAAGCCGTACTCCAGCGGCCGGGGGGCGAGGCCGGACTCCTCGATTGCGGCTTGCAGTTCCGCCGCCGTGTAGAACCGCGAATCGAAGCCGACGAGTCGCTCACTCACGTCGAGTAGTCGGCCGCGCCGCGTCGAGCGGTCGAACTCCGAGACGACGAGGACGCCGCCCGGAGCAAGCACGCGGGCGGCCTCACGCAAGGCGCCCTCGTGGTCGGGGAAGTGATGGAACGCATCGACGATGAGGACGGCGTCGACCGAGCCGTCGGCAAGTGGCAGCGATTCCGCGACGCCCTGGACGGTTTCGAGACCACGGCTACGAGCCCGCCGGAGCATCCCCTCGGCAGGGTCGACGACGGTCGCACCGACCTCCCGAGCCACTCGTCCCGAGCCGCCGCCGACCTCGACGATTCGTTCGAGTTCGCGGTCGGCACAGACCAGCCCCTTCCGGAGCGCGAGCCTGTCGGCCGGAGGCATGAACAGGTCGTACAGCGGTGCGAAAGTGTCGAAGGCGCGAACGTCCCAACTCATCGTCGGAGAATCGAGCGCCGGGCATAACTCCGTTGCCCCCGTCGGTCGGGTATGGCCTCCGAGTTTCCCACTCCCGAACTCCTCGGCTGGCCCGCCGACGGCCCGACGCTCCGACTCGATTACCGGCGGTTCAGCTACGCCGGGAAGTTCGTCATGTCGAACACGGGAAAGGCGGTCGTTCGCGAAGGGGCGTCGACCGATAGCGAATTCGACGACAGCGTGGTCGCTGCCGTCGCGTTCAACGCCGACCGCACCGACTCCAAGACGCTGTGGCTCCGGTACGTCACCGTCCGGGACGACCGTCGCGGCGAAGGACTCGGCCCGCGACTCTGCCGGTTCGTCGTCGAAAAAGCGGCTACCCGGGGTTACGAGCGCGTCCGCATCGCGGTCAACAACCCCTTCGCCTACGAGGCGCTGTACCGCGCGGGGTTTTCGTTCACTGGCGAGGAGACAGGCATCGCCGAGTTGGTGCTGGAACGCCCCACCGACGCGCCGGCGGAGCGCTCGACGACCCGGTACCGCGAGGGGCTCGACCGGTACCGACAGCGTGACCTCTCCGAGGACGAACGGGCGTTTCTGGAGCGAAAACGCGGTGAGGAACCCCCCACACAGTCCGACTGAGCGCTACCGATACCGGCTGCCCGGCATCCCGACGCCGCTGAGACGGTACAACAGAAGTGCGGCCAGCGCTCCCACGAGGACGAAGACGGGGACGACGGATATCCACACGGTCGGCGGGACGACATCGAGTGCGGTGCGGTCGAGATACGGGTCGGTGACGTGCCAACCGATGGCGATTCGGAAGACGACGAGGCCGACTGCAGAGACCGCGGCGAAGACCAGCAGTGCCACCCTGTCGACTGTTCGCTCCCGATTCATTACCCTCCCGTACGGCGCCGGCCGAAGAAAATCCCACGACTCCGGCGTGGCGGGGGATTCAAGCGCCCGACGCCCCAACGGCCGCCAATGGGAAACGCGGACATCCGGCAGTTGGCGGTCATCGAGCCGAAACCCTTCGGGGAGTTGGCCGGGTCGGTCGTCGCCATCGACGCCCACAACTGGCTGTACCGGTATCTCACGACGACGGTGAAGTTCACCCGAACCGGGGCCTACACCACGGCCGACGGCGAGGAGGTCGCGAACCTCGTCGGCGT
>JBMCDV010000154.1:0-4507 GCA_048618255.1 Natronomonas sp.
TGTCGGCCCGACCTCACGCCGGCGCAGGTCCCCGTGTACACGCTGGCGGCGGCGGTCGCCACGACCGAGGCACTCCGCGATATCGGCATCGACGCCGGCATCAAGTGGCCCAACGACATCCTCGTCGGCCCCGACGAGAAGAAAATCGTCGGCATCCTCACCGAGATGGAGGGCGAGGCCGACCGTGTCTCGTGGGTTATCCCCGGTATCGGAATCAACGCCAACATCGACGTAAGCGAGGTTCCCGAGACGGCGACCACGGTTCGAAACGAGGTCGGAGACGTAGACCGCGCCGAGTTAACCCGCTCGATACTCGAACGGTTCGACGAACTACGGCGGGACACGGAGGCGATTCTGCCGGCATGGCGTGAACTCTCAATCACGCTCGGCCAGCGGGTCCGAGTCGAGACGGCCACCGGAGAGGTGGTCGGGGAGGCCGTCGACGTCGAGTTCCCGGGAACGCTCGTCGTCGACACCGAGACGGGTGAAAAACGCGTGTCGGCGGGCGACTGTGAACACCTCCGTCCGGTCTGACGTTCCGGTACCGACGAGAGAAGGTGACGCTACTCGAGGACTTCCGAGACTGCGGGGTCGGCCGCGAAGGGCTGTTCGTCGGTGGCCTCTTCGGGTAGCGGTTCTTCGATATCGCCGACGCGGACGGTCAACACCGGCACCTCCGAGGCGCGGACGACCCGCTCGGCGACGCTGCCGAGTAGGAGTCGATTGAGTCCGCCCCGTCCGTGGGTGCCCATGACGACGAGGTCACATCGGCTTTCGCGGGCGTATTTGACGATTTCTTTGCTCGGTGGCCCCTCGGCCATCGCGGTGACGGTGTCGGTGTCGCGGAGTCGGTTTTCGGCGTTGCGAAGCGTGGCCTCTCCCTCTTCGCGAAGCATCGAAGTGACGCTCTCCCAGGAGGTTTCCATCGGCAGGCTCGCGAACCCTGCAGTGTCGACGACGTAGAGGAAGTGAACCTCGGCATCGTGGGCCCGCGACAGTTCCGACGCGTGGTCGATTACCCGGTCCATGCCGCCCGACCCGTCAGTCGGAACGAGAATTCGATTGTACATTGTCACCACACCACATGAACTATGGCGACACCGGCACAAACCCTTTTCGACCGTTCATGGACGACTCTGGGCGGCTTACGCGCTGTCTCGGGGCGTGATGGAGCGCTTTATGTCGTCGACGCCGGCACGACGGACCACCGCCCGAACCGGGTCGCGAGCGCCGGTGAGGTTGTCCGAGTCGCCGTCGAGAACGAACAGTCGGGCCTCCCGGCCTGGTTCGACGACGCCACAGTTCAGTCCCGCGATGTCGGCGCCGGCTCTCGTCGCCATCCGCAGCACCTCGGGGGCGGTCACGTCGCACAGTTTCGCCGTGAACTCCATCTCCCGAAACATCGACGGGCTGTTGAGCATCACGTTGTCGGTGCCGAGTGCGACGGACGTGCGTTCCAGAAGGTCCGAGACGGGCGGGACGCCCACGTCGGTGACGAGATTCGACCGCGGGCAGACGACGACGGGCGTCTCGCTGTCCTCCAGCCGTTCGAGGTGCATCTCCTCGGCGTACACCATGTGGACGACGAAGTCGGGGTCGAGGTCCAACGCGGGGTTGATGTCGTGGGGGTCACGCTCGCCGGCGTGGATGCCGAAGGGTTTCTCCGCGTGGAGGGCGGCGTTGCGCTCCGCGGAGAAATCCGCATCGCGGGCGCCGCTGGCGCCGTAGCCGTCGGCCACCTCCAACACGTCGATTTCCTCGCGGCCGAAGACGAACGGTTCGATATCGAGGTGGGCCGCCGCATCCAGCAGCGCATGAACGCCATCGACACCGCCCTCTCGAAACTCCAGAAACGCAGTCGTTCCGCCCGATTCCATGAACGACAGCGAGCGACGCATCGCCTCAACTAACTCCTCCCGCGTTGCGTCCTCGAGCAGTCGGTGTTTGAGGCCATCCGGCGGTGCGACGAGTTCGTCCAACGAGAGGCCGCGGCCGGCCTCCTTGGCGATGGAGTCCCCGATGTGCGTGTGCGCGTTGACGAACGCCGGACAGATGATGTCCGTCGAGGCCGTTTCGACCTCCTCGATAGCCGTTATTTCGCCGTCCTCGACGACGACGCGGCCCTCGACCGGTTCGTAGTCAGTCCCGGCGAGTATCATCCCTGAAAGTTCCATATCCCCCCCTGTGGCGGCCTCGATAAAAACAGGCCCGTTGTGCGACTGCAACTCTCTCCGATTGGACTCCGCAGCAATACGCCGTCAGAACTCGTCCAGCGTCGCGTTGATGCTCTTCCGTACGTCGACGACCAAAGTGTCGAGGTCCAGTCCCAGGGTCTCCTCGGTGGCTTGCCCGACGCGGTCGGTCGCCTCTTCGGGCGCGTACACGCCGAGGCGCCACTGCTCGTGTTGGGCACGGCGGAGCGCGCTCACCAGCGTCGACTGCGTTCCGAGCTGTCGCACCTCGCCGCTGACGACGACGCGACTCGTCGATTCGCGCATCTCCGGTCGAGGGGGAACGTCGAGTACGACCCAGTCGGGGTCGACGTTCGCGCGGTCGGCGATATCCCGCTCGAAAGCCGCAATCTCCTCGTGGTCGGCGTCGACGATGTCGTCGGGGACGTCCCGTAACTCCGCCCACACCGCCCGCTTGTAGAGGTCGCGGTCGTCGAGCCGTCGTGCGAACTCGGCGGCATCCGGACAGTTCCGCAGGGCGACGGTGAGGTCGCGGTCGTCCATCCGGCGGACCGTTCCGGCGTCGGCGGCACCCGACGACAGAAGCGCCTCCGTGGCCCGGCGCAGCATCGCCTTCGAGATGCGGGCGACGTGGTGGTTGTACACGACGGGATTCATCAGCGCACGGGCGAGCAGCAGCGATTCGGCGGTCTGGACGTTGCCGTCGGCGAGTACGAGTTCGCCGTCGACGAACCGCAGCTCCCTGACCAGTCGCCCGGTGTCGATAGTGCCGTAGGGGACGCCGGTGTGGTGGGCGTCTCGGACGAGGTAGTCCATTCGGTCGACGTCGAGTTCCCCGGAGACCAACTGTCCGAACTCGCCGTCGCCGGCGACGAGTGCGGCGACCCGTGCGGGGTCGATGTCGTGGAGCGCGAGGACGCGAGCGATTTCACCGTCCGTCAGGAGGTCTTCGACCTCGTCGTGGAACTTCCCGGTGTGGCGGGCGACCAGTCTCTCGATGTTGTGGCTGAACGGACTGTGGCCGATGTCGTGGAGGATGGCGGCAGCGCGGACCCGCTCGGCCCGCTTGCCTTCGATATCGAGGTGGTCGAGTGCGCGTGCAGCGAGGTGGTAGACGCCGAGGGAGTGTTCGAAGCGGGTGTGATTGGCGCTCGGGTAGACGAGTTCGACGGTGCCGAGCTGCTTGATGCGTCGGAGACGCTGGATGGCAGGGGTGTCGAGGAGGTCCTCGGCGACCCCCTCGACGGCGATATGGTCGTGGACGCTGTCCTTTATCGTCGCCATTACGCCCGCCTTCGGCGGCATCAGTTAAAAACCGTCGTACAGCAGTTCACTCCCTGCTGTGTCTCTCTACGACTCTCCCGAGAGAAACGCCAACGTTTTCGGGTCGCGCTCACCGTCGTAATACTGCTCTAAGGCGGTTCTAAACGGGGACGCATCGTCCGCGACTGCTTCGAAGAGCGTCATGGATGAGCGGAATTTCAAATCGTCCGGTGACCCGAAGATATCGTTCGCCGAGCGCCCATCGACGTCGTTCACGAGTTCCGTGCACTCGCGCAACCGTGGCCCCAATATCGGATGTTCCAGGTAGGCTTCGGCCTCTTCGCGCGAGGAAATCGCGTATCGCTGTGCCATCCGACTGCTGCTGAGGCCGGCAACCTGCGGGAAAACGTACCACATCCAATGGCTGCGCTTCTGTCCCGAGCTGAGTTCCTGTTTCACCTGAGAAATAACAGGGTTCTGCGCCTCGACGAAGCGCTGCAAATCGTACGGACCCCCCAAACCAGCCATTACGCCGCAGTGTAGAAGGGATTGTCAAATATACTCTTGGTTCAGAGTCGAAACGGAGCCGCTGGGAGCCGCTCTTCACGCTCGATGGGAGTGTTCCTCGGAACCCTATCGCCCATTGAACCACCCACACTCGGGGTGCGTGTCGGACCCGTCGAACGGCGCACCACAGAGACTTCGTTTTATATTTGTGAGACTGGTCAGCCGGCGAAATTGGGTGAGAATTCGGAAAACCCTCTTGAAACGGTCCGGGGTAGTTCTGGTACACCAGTGCGTGCGGGAACCTCCGGAGAACGGGCGTTCGAGTGAACGGCGCTGGATTCCGACAATGAGCAACACGAACACACGAACGGACGCCGAGCGGGGAACCGAAGCAGTCGAATCGTCGACGGAACGCCGCACGGCCGACTTACGGGAGCGTACGGAGGCCTGTCCGGAGTGCGATGGTCGCCTCGAAACCGCGGCCGACACGGGCGAGACGGTCTGCAGCGAGTGCGGACTGGTCGTCGAGGAGGACGAAATCGACC
>JBMCDV010000155.1:0-4471 GCA_048618255.1 Natronomonas sp.
GTTCGGTCCGGAGGAGTCAATCGACTCCGACACGCGCGCGCTCGTCGTTCCTGTTGGGGACCTCGACGAGTACGATGCCGGCCCCTCCACGAAACGAGTCGCCTACGGCGGCCCCCCCGACGACCCCTCGGTCTCGTACTTCGAGCGCGATGTGTGGAGCGAGAATCCGACGGAGCCCCCGGACCACGTCACGCCGTCGGACCCGTTGCTGGCGACTCCCGAATCGACGTACAGCCACGGCGACGTTCTCGGTGCCGCAGCCGAAACAATCGACGACCACGGAATCGCATCCGACACGGCAGTCGCGGTTCGAGGGTCGTTCACCGCTCCAGGAGTCGTCGCTGCCGGGTTGGTCGCACCCATCGTGGCCGGCGGAACTGTCGTCGGCGGACCGGAAGCGGAGGGCGACATCGTCGTCGGCGGACCGAACAGCGACATCTCCGTCGAGACGCTGTTACACTGAACGCTACAGGCCGTAGAACGCGCTGGGGCCGTGGTCGTCCTGCCACGCGAAGGCGTAGAGACGACGGCTGGAAATCCGGCGAAGTTGCCGGCCGTCATCGCTCCGTCCGGTCGCAGCGTTCCAACGAGCCCCGTCGGCCACGAGCCCCGGCCCGGAAGCGGTGAACTCGTATCCGGGATTCTCGAAAGCGTGCAAACGACCACCGTCGGCGAAGACGACGACATCGCGTCCGCCGACGGAGTCCTGGACGACGCCGCCGGCGGATTCGACTCGTGAAATCGGATAGCCGACCGCATCGCCACCGTATTCGATGCCGAGAACGGACTCCTTCGGACCGATATCCGTGCGGTTCCACTCGCGGGACGGTCCCGTACCGCGCATGACGCCGACTCCGAACCCGTCGGCATCGAAGTACCGCTCGTAGGGAGCCATCTCGTACGCCGATGCCTCACGAGAGGCGTCCGGTTGGAGTACGTTCCCCTCGGAGAACTGGGTGGAAAACTCCGCCCAGGTCGTCATTCCCGCCGGGACGACGGTTAGCTCGGTCCCTTCGAGCGGCCCGGCGATTGCCGTTCCCGAAGATTGCTTCCACTCCGATTCGGTCTCGCGGTCGTACATCACGAGCGCATCGTCCGCGAGCTTTCCGGAGACGCCGAAGGAAAGCACCCGGTCGCCGACAGTTCGCTCGTAGACGACAGCACTGGCACAAATCGGACACCACGTTATCGCAAGCGGGTTTCCCTCGACAGTGTCGTTGACAATCTCGTGGTAACTGAGGAGACGAATCGGATACGCCCGCGACGAATCACCCTCGAGGACCACGACCTCGTCGTCCGGGTCTCCGATGTAGTCGGGACCGAACGACGGGTCGTCGATGCTTGGGATGGCGTCCCGAGGCAGGACGTCGCGGACGTTCATACGGTTCTGTTGGTCGCGTGTGAGTAAATCCGTTATCCGTACTCAGGCACCGATTTGGCGAACGTCCCCGAGGAACTCCTCGACGCTCGGCCGGTCACCCGGCGTCTTCCCCTCGTACGTTTTCGCCACGGTCGGTTCGCCGTCCGTTGTATCGAACACGACTGCAAGCGGCATCCTCCCGACGAGGTCGTGAAGCGAGCCGAGCGCGCCGAATCGGGTCGGTTGGTCGTATTCGTCGCTAACGTTCTTCGAGGGGTCCGCCAAGAGCGGAAACGGCAGGTCGTATTGCCGGTGCCACTCCGCAGCGCGGTCCGCGGGTTCGGGCAGTACTGCGACGACCGAGGCGTTCGCCTCCCGAAACGCCTCGTACCGTGTGGCGATGGTTTGGACCTGCTGTCGACACTTCATGCAGTGGTAGTCTCGCTGGAACAGGAGGACGATACTGTCGGTGTCCGAGTCGGTAGCGGCCTCCGAGAGCTGGAATCGGTCGGGGCCGGCCGCGGTGTTCTCCAGTTCGAAATCGTGTGCAGACGTGTTCATCCATTGAAACCATCCGAGCAGGGATGACTTGTCGCTCCCGCGCTCGTGTGGGCGCCGCGGAAAACCGAAACGCGGTCGCCGGCAGTCGGAAGGCTTGAACGGGCCCGGGTCGTGGCTCGGATATGGCCGAGGAGCGCATCGCCGACATCGAGGAGGTCCCCGAGGACTCGACGCTTCTGTTCACGATTCGAGAGGGCTTCGACGAGAAGGAGGTCGTCCTCGTCCGACTCGACGGCGAAATCGCCGCGTGGCGAAACTTCTGTCCCCACTGGACCGACGTACGACTCGACAAGGGAAGCGGCGCCGAATTTCGAGACGGCGAACTGATTTGTACGCGTCACGGCGCGACCTTCGAACCCGATTCGGGCCACTGCACGTACGGTCCCTGCGAGGGGTCGTATCTCGAAGAGGTCGACGTAGAAGTACGCGACGGCGGCGTGTATCTCGCCGAAGACGACTACGAGTTCGACCACGTCGGCCCCAAAAGCGACCGCGACCTCTCCTCCGGACGTATCGGTTTTACCGGGAACTGACGTAGCACTGCCGTTCGACCCGCTCGTCGTAGAGTCGCTGAAGCAGCGTCGTCAGCGGCCCGCCGCCGATTTCGATGCCGTCGAGCGTCGCAATCGGTCGGAGTTCCCACGTCGAGTTCGTCAGGAACGCCTCATCGGCGTTCCGCACGTCGTCCGGCGTGTATCGCCCCGTTCGAACCGGGAAGTCTTCGGATTCGACGAGTTCGATGACCACCTCTCGGGTGATACCGGGAAGAATCGACCCCGTTTCAGGTGTCTTCAGCACGCCGTCGTCGACGAAAAACAGGTTACTCGTCGCCCCCTCCGCGACGTGGCCGTTCGTGTCCCGCATCAGCGCCTCGTCCGGTCGGTATCCCTCGTTGGACGCACGCCGGAGTTCGAGGCGAGCGAGGATGCCGTTGAGGTAGTTGTGAGTCTTGATGTCGGACGGCACCGCGCTGTCGGGGATTCGCCGCGTCTGCACCGACTGAACGACGGCGGAATCGTCCCAGACGCGCTGGCCATCGATGCCACCGCGTGGGAGCGGTTTCACGTACACGACGACCGTGGGGTCGACGTCTTCGTCCGGCGTCAGTTTCCCGGGTTGGACCCCTCTGCTCACCGAGATGCGAACGTAGGCGTCCTCGAAGCCGTTGGCGTCCAGCGTCTCGGCGACGCGAACTGCGAGGTCCGCCGGGACGGCATCGGCCATCCCGAGCGTCTCGCAAGTCCGATGGAGCCGTTCGACGTGGCGGCCCCACGCGAACACCTCGCCGCCGTAGGCCCGGCACGTCTCGAAGGCAGCGTCACCGTATCGAAATCCACGGTCGTCGACGCTGACGGTCGCCTCGTCTCGGTCGTGTAGTGTTCCGTTTAGGTGGTACTGCATCGTGTACAGAACGTCGCAATCATGCGCTCACCGACGTCGGTGAGGATGCTTTCGGGATGAAACTGCACGCCAATGTGTGGCTTCTCGCGGTGACGGACACCCATCACGACGCTCCGCTCATCGTCCGTGTGGGCCGTTTCTTCGAGAACCGACGGGATGTCTCCACGGTCGACGGCGAGGGAGTGATACCGGCCGACTTCGAATCGGTCCGGGAGCGATTCGAAGATTCCCCGGCCGTCGTGAGTTACAGAGGAGGGTTTACCGTGGACCACCTCGGGAGCGTGGCCAACCGCGGCACCGTTGGCGGCACACAGCGCCTGATGACCCAGACAGACGCCGAGCGTCGGATAGGAGAGTTCCGCGAATATCGGCATCGAAACGCCCGCCTCCACCGGCGTACCGGGCCCCGGCGAGACGACGATTCCGTCGGGCTCTAAGCGTCGGATGTCCTCGACCGTTATCGCATCGTTGCGTTCAACCACGACGTCCGCGTGTGTGCCCACGTACTGGACGAGATTGTAAACGAACGAGTCGTAATTGTCGACGACGAGAACCGTGGGCGTCGTCATCGCTCCGTCGCCTCCACGGTGAGGGTGGTTCGTTCGTCCAGCGCCGCATCGAGGGCCTTGACGAGGGCGCGACCCTTGTCGAGGGTTTCGTCGTACTCGCTGTCGGGGTCGGAGTCGTGGACGATGCCGGCGCCCACGCGAAGGTAATACCGGTCGCCGTGGCGGACGAGCGTTCGGATGACGATGTTGAGCGTGGCACGGTCGTCGAAACCGAAGACGCCGACAGCGCCGGTGTAGGGGCCGCGCGAACTCCGTTCGACCGAATCGATTATCTCCATCGTCCGCGGTTTCGGCGCGCCGGTAATCGTCCCGCCGGGGAAGACGGCCGCGACGGCGTCGGCCAGCGAGCAGTCTTCCCGGCGGCGCCCCTCGACGAGACTGACGAGGTGCATGACCTCCGAGTAGCGGTCGACGCGGCGGTACTCCCGAACGTCGACGCTGCCGTACTCGCTGACCTTTCCGAGGTCGTTCCGTTCGAGGTCGACGAGCATGGCGTGTTCGGCCCGCTCTTTTTCGTCGCTGAGGAGGTCGGCTTCGAGTTCGGCGTCGGCCTCGGGGGTCTCCCCGCGCGGTCTGGTGC